>JAUYTA010000681.1 GCA_030695265.1 Bacteroidota bacterium | reverse complement strand
ATGATGACCTGTAATGTGATCACTCCGCAACTTTTCTGGTTTAAAAAGATCAGGAGAAGCGTGCTTTTAACCTTCATCATTTCCATTTTTGTCAATATTGGAATGTGGTTCGAACGTTTCGTTATTGTGGTAACTTCATTGCACCGCGATTATCTTCCTTCAAGTTGGACCATGTACCGGCCAACCATCGTGGAGGTCGGGCTTTATGTAGGAACATTTGGATTGTTTTTTACTTTATTTCTGCTGTTCATCCGGGTATTTCCGGTAATTGCAATTGCTGAGGTAAAAGGTGTACTTAAATCTTCAGGAGAAAAAACAAAAACTACCGAACATGAATAAATATATAACAGCATATTACATGGATGAGGAAGATTTGATGAAAGGCCTCAGGCAAATGAAAGCCAAAGGATTGAAAATAAGCGATGTGCTGACACCATTTCCCGTTCATGGAATAGATAAGGTTTTGGAAATTCCACGTTCGCGACTGACCCGTGTGGGTTTTATTGCAGGTGCAGTGGGTGCGGCTGTGGCATTTGGATTTCAGGCGTGGATTTTCACCATTGACTATCCGCTTAACTTTGGAGGTAAACCTTTTTTCTCGGTACCATCGTTTATACCGGTAACCTTTGAATTAACCGTACTTTTTGCAGCTTTTGCAATGGTTATTGCTTTTTTAATCACGAATAAACTGAGTCCGGGGGCGAAACCGCTTATTCATGATGAAAGGTGCACGGATGATCGTTTCCTGGTAGTTGTGAAGGTGGATGACGATAGTTCGGATGAAAGTATCAGTCAAATTAAATTAGCGCTTGCTGAAGCCGGTGCCGAAGGAATTTTATTAAAAGCATAGAATTGACATGGAGAATCAAACATTCATACTGACCAAAAAATTATCGACCATCACCTTTGTGATGATTGCAATAGGATTACTCACACTTGGAGCCAGCTATTTTGCAGGAGTGGGTCTTGATCGGATTGCTGCCAACTTGCTGCTGAACACCTATTATTTTCTGGCCATCGGACTGATCGGTTTATTTATCGTGGCTGTTCACACCATTGCTGAATCGGGCTGGCATACGAGTATTCAGCGGATTGGTGAAGCGATGAGCACTTTTATTCCTGTTGCAGGATTACTGCTTTTAATACTTTTTGTATCCGGAGGCTTGCATCTTATTTACGATTGGACTCACAAAGACCATCTGGATGAAATTTTGCTGAAGAAAGTGGCTTACCTGAATGAACCATTCTTTTATATCCGATTCCTGGTATATTTCATCATCTGGATATCCCTTGCCTACTTTATCCGCAAAAATTCGAAACAATTGGATCAGTTTGGCGATTTGAAATACTTCAGGAAACTAAGAATTTTCTCTGCAATTTTTGTGGTTACACTGGCCGTAACAAGCGTAACTTCTGCCTGGGACTGGCTGATGTCAATAGATGCCCACTGGTTCAGCACTTTGTATGGATGGTATGTTTTTTCAAGTATGCTGGCAAGCGGAACCGCAGTTTTGATTATTATCCTGTTTATGCTCAAGCAAATGGGTTACATGGATCATGTCAACCACGAACACATTCACGATCTTGGCAAGTACCTGTTCGGGTTCAGCATATTTTGGGCTTATCTGTGGTTTTCGCAGTATATGCTGATTTGGTACGCCAACATTCCGGAGGAAACAATCTACTTTTACGAACGTCACAAGCATTTCAGCACCATTTTCTATGTCAATTTAATCCTGAATTTTCTTGTCCCTTTTTTGGGATTAATGACCAGAAATTCAAAACGCGGTTCATTGATATTGTTGCCCGTTGCCTTGATCGTTTTTATCGGGCATTGGCTTGATTTGTACCAACTCATCATGCCCGGCGCAGTTGGCGGCGAAAATGCCGG
>JAUYTA010000677.1 GCA_030695265.1 Bacteroidota bacterium | reverse complement strand
GAGGTACCACAAGGTAGTGATCATTACCGATGCCGACGTCGATGGTAGCCATATCGCGACATTAATTATGACTTTCTTTTTCCGTTTTATGCAGGAACTCACTCTGCGCGGTCACGTTTACATTGCAACCCCTCCACTTTACCTGATTAAAAAAGGAAAACGTGAAGAATATTGCTGGACAGAACAACAACGACTTCGCCTGATTGAAGAATGGGGAGAGGGAAAGGAATCAGGAATACATGTTCAGCGCTACAAAGGTCTTGGAGAAATGAATGCAGAGCAGTTGTGGTCAACAACCATGAATCCAGAAATGCGGACATTACGTCAGGTGACCATCGAGAATATTGCCGAATCTGATCATATTTTCAGTATGCTGATGGGTGATGAAGTTCCGCCACGCAGGCAGTTTATTGAAGATCATGCAGTTTACGCCAACATCGACGTCTAACTTCGATTTACAATTTGTTTATTTACGATTTACTATTTGTGCTATTATCGGTGATAATGCATAAATTGTAAATCGTAAATGTTTTAATAGTAAATACTTATTTCATGAACATTTGTGTTTTTTCTTCTTCCAGCAATGCCATTCCCGATGTTTATGTGAATGATGCCATTGATTTGGCGCGTTTGATTGGCCAGGCAAGGTTCTGTTTGATAAACGGTGGCTCAAATGTCGGGCTAATGGATGTGGTGACCCGCGAGGCAGGTATTTGCGGAGCAAAAACCATTGGTATTATTCCTGAAAAATTACGCGATTTTAACCTTGCTTCGATTCATGCCCACGAAATAATTGTTTCGGGCGATATGATGGAGCGAAAGGCTAAGATGAGGGATATGTCGGATGCATTTATTGCTTTGGCAGGCGGTTTTGGCACGCTCGAAGAAATTCTGGAAGTAATTACATTGAAACAACTGGGTTATCACGACAAAGCCATTGTTTTCATCAATACCAACGGTTTTTATGACGATCTTTTCCGTCAGTTTGAAAAAACGTATGAAGAAAAATTTGCCAAAGAAAATTACCGGAAACTTTATTTTATTGCCCAAAATTCAGCCGAAGCAATGAGTTATCTGTCGAAATACCAACCTGAAAAAACGGTTGACAAATGGTTTGTAGTGCCTACGAGATAGGGTATTTGATTTCTTGATTTCGAAGTTAAGCTGATCGAATCTGATTGTCTTTCTGCGACTGAAAACTGCGACTGAATACTTCTAATTCGCCTGTATGCTGAAATAAAACTTCGATCCTTTCCCCAATTCCGATTCAACTCCGATGTTTCCTCCTAAAAGTACAATCAGGTTTTTCGAGATAGCAAGTCCCAGTCCGGTTCCACCAAAATTCATTTTATGACCTTCGTTGGCTTGAATAAACCGCTCAAAAATGGAAGCCTGTTGTTCAACAGGAATGCCGATACCTGTATCAGTTACACTGAAATGAACCCGGTCTCCCTGAATATTAACATCAAGTGAAACCGTTCCTGTAGATGTGAACTTAATAGCGTTTCCAATCAGATTGTCGAGTATCTGGCGAAGCCTGCTTTCGTCGGTCAGGATTGAGATGGTTTGATTTTCTATTGTGTTCATCCGGAACTGAATTTTTTTATCTCTTTTCAAGGCCAGCGTTTCAGTATAATGTTCATTTATTTCGTTCAGAAATTTATTCAGTAAAACAGGTCTTTTCCTTACAGAAAGAAGGTTGGCTTCAATCTTGGAAATATCAATGATATCATTGATCAGGTTCAGTAAAATATCTCCATTTTTCCTGATAAGCGAAACGAAAACAGTTTTATCCGCCTCATCCTGCGATTCATCTTCGAGCAGCTCTGAGAAGCCAAGAATGGCATTCATCGGAGTCCTTATTTCGTGAGACATATTTGCCAGAAAAGCTGATTTCAGTCGATCCGATTCCATCGCCTTCTGCTGTTCCTCTATTAATCTGTCCTGAATTTCTTTACGTAAAACGATCATTTCATTTGCTGCTTCACCGGCTTTTTTAAACTCATCGAAATAAAAATTGCTGATATTTAACTTGTTGAAACTATGCTGCGATAAGAAGAAGAAATTAAAAAATCGTTCGAAGTCAGCTTTGTAGCGTTTATTGAAATGGTAAATAATTATGGCTTCCAAAACCAGCAAACAAATCAGAATAAAAACGATGATCAGGATGCTTTTTTGCTGGTCTCTCCGAAGTGACACTTCTTGTTCTTTTATTGTATTTTCGATTTCATCCATATAAAAACCAGCTCCGACAATCCAGTCGTAGTCCTTAAAAAGTTGGGCATACGAGCATTTATCTGACGGAGTAGTTTCGTTAATTTTATTCCATTTGTAATAAAAAAAACCACCATCTGGTTTGTTTTTAGCAATATCTAATTGCTGTAAAAAAACAGGACTGCGCATGTCATCACTCGTATTTATCAAGTTTAGGTCGCCTTTATATACTTTGCCATCCATTACAATCGGAGTGCCGTTAACATGGTTCATGAAAATGTATCCTCCATGCCTGAACCTGACAGAACTAATCTTTTCAGCTATTTCATTCCTGAATTCAGGGAAGAAATCATCTACATATTGTTTTGATCCGAAATACCAGCCGTACTGGCTGAATTTTTTAACGAAAGTTATTTTTTTATTGGGCGATGTTTCTGGAACCAACTCTAAGTTAATGTTGTAATCCAGATAACCTTCCGCGTTATTTTTTAATAAATTTATTTCTTCCTGAATGACAGGTAATCCATTTACATCTTTAAACTTCCGCAAATATTTCCCTGTAAATTCAGGGTTCCTTGGATAATACACGCCAACTCCATCCATGGTTGAGATAAAAACTTCCTCAAATTCCATATTAAATTTAAGCGATGATACAGCGGTAATTATCAGTACTTTAATTTCCTCATCCGATTTTTTACCGGCATACCGCTGGTAGATCGATTCGGCAATGTTTATCGCCTGATATACATTTGATTTAATTTTGCTGTTAATCCTTTGTTTAAAAGCTATGTTCTGCAGCCTGATATATTCCAGTTCATTTTTAACAATCTCTTGAATATAAATTTTTTGATCTGCGATATATTCCTTGCTTTTTTGTTCACTTATATTATTGAAATAAAATTTTTGCTGGATAATCAAAACACCGCCGATTATTAAAGTAGTAGCTACGGTGATAATTATCAATGTATGGCTCAGGTAAGTTGAGATATTTGATGGGATTGCAACTCTCTTGAA
>JAUYTA010000667.1 GCA_030695265.1 Bacteroidota bacterium | reverse complement strand
TCGGCCAGCGATGCCGGATAAAAGCCCGGCCCGTCGTAGGCCAGCAAACAATCCTGAACCAGCACATCTTTCGGGATGATCACATAAGTAGCATCGCCGCCGATGAATTTGTACGAATATCCGGGAGCGCTCAACACGCCAACCGGTCCATCGTTGTAGTAAATGGCCGGCTGAATGGAGAATTTTTGTCCGGCCTTGAACTTGTGTTTCCAGTCGGCGCCAATTTCAATTAGTTCACCACTGAATTCATGACCGATGATGATCGGGTTTTCTGCCACATCAGCCGGAATACGCTTGTGGTCGGTGGCCTGTTTGGCCGCTTTATAACTCGACATACAAATACTATCTGAAACCACTTTGGCCAGAATCTCGTCACTTTTAATTGCCGGAAGTTCAAACTCTTCCAGTCTCAAATCTTCTTTTCCGTATAACCTTACTGCTTTTGTTTTCATCTTTTCTTATCTTGATGTTATTGTTTCAATTATATGCTGCTGGCGGCTGGCAATACAGGAACGCGGCTGGCTATTGGCTTCTGGCTTCTGGCAAACCCCAAAGCTATCGGGCGATGATAACCGTTAAATTATCGACGTTTTTTTGCTGTTACCAAGCTGCCAAAAGAAAAAAAACTCTTTTGATTGACATCTTCTCTCATCCATTACCGCCCATTTAACCAATGCCTTGCCAGAAGCCAGTAGCTAGTTGCCAGTAGCATCTTTTATTTCCTTTCAAATTTCTTCAAAAAGTTATTCAGTTTTTTACCAAGTATTTCACATTTAGAGTGAATCGAATCAAACAGTTCTTTATTTTTCAGAGAACCTGTATCCCACAAACTTTCTAAATGATCAACAGTTTCGTCATTTGAACCAATGGCATACGTCAAAAACTTAAAATATTCAGCCTGATATTATTCTACGACCATATCCTTCAACAATTGTGGATCGTACACTTTTTGAAGACCTGCGTATCTGCCCACCGGTTTCATACATTTCGAACGATGGCAAATCTTTTAAAGTCATCATATGCACCTCAATTGCAATTTCTCTTGCCAGTTGCCAGATTTCAAGATTTCTGTAAGACATATTCTATAGGGTTTAAATCCAAATTTACCTATTTTTTAGCTTCTGGCGGCTGGCGATTAGCTACTGGCAAAAACAGTCCAAATAAATAATACTGGATATTTTAACTTCTTTGCCAGTTGCCAGCAGCTTTTTATAACGATATTCATTATTACCAGCACCTCTCCTTCAAACCGTGCCTTGCCAGCAGCCAGCAGCCAGTAGCCAGTAGCCAGTAGCTAGCTGCCAGATACTAGTTCAACATATTTTGTCCGCCGGTTACAGGCACTGCCTGGCCGGTTTCGTATTCCTGTTCGATGATGTAATACACTGCACGCATCACATCGAGCGAGGTACAACCACGACCAGCCGGAACCTGCGCTTCATAAAAACGTTTCACATCGTCAAGTGTTTTGGCTCCGGGAACTTTTCCGGCTTTCAAATACTGAACAAATAAACCATTCTCCGCATCGGCCCACAATGGTCCATCGAAGAAATTGCCAGGGCAAATCGAATTTACTTTAATCTTATAAGGCATCAACTCCAGTGCAAACGACTGCGTAAGGCCAATTCCGCCAAATTTACCGCCGGCATAAGCAAAATTTCGGTTGCTGCCTTTTAATCCTGATTTTGAATTGATTTGAATAATATCGGTAAAATGATCAGGTTTAAATTTATTCTGAAGTTTCAGTACTGCCGAAGCATATTTGGCGCAAATGAAATAGGCTGAATAATTTACTTTGGTCATCAACTCGAAAGTTTCCGGAGTCATTTCGTCCAGACTACCGGCACGCAGAATACCTGCATTGCTAATGAAAACGTCCAG
>JAUYTA010000661.1 GCA_030695265.1 Bacteroidota bacterium | reverse complement strand
ACATTGATTTGTTGTACAATCAACTTGGAAGCTTGTTACGGCAGGAACAGGCACAATTGCAAAAAAAAACCAACACAATTGACGCGCTGCACATGATTGCCGAAAATATTCACAAACGTTCGCTGGTAATTCTTTTCAGCGATTTGATTGAAGAGGAAAGTACCGACGAATTGTTTGCAGCACTTCAGCATCTTAAATACAACAAGCACGAAGTTCTGCTTTATCATGTGACCGATCACCGACAGGAAAAAGAATTTGATTTCAGGAACCAACCTTACCGGTTTGTTGACCTTGAAACCGGTGAACACCTGCGGTTCTCGCCCAACGATCTGAAAAAGAATTACGAAAAGGCCATTTTAGATTATTTCGAAGAAATGCGCGTACGCTGTGGTCAGTATCAGATTGATCTGGCTGAAGCTGACATTAACGAAGATTTCAAGCATGTGCTTTATACGTATTTACTGAAGAGAAAGCGGTTATTTTGATTACTGAATTCTGCGACTGCTTACTTTCCCCCCGCCGGAAATAAATCGCAGCTTATTGGAAAATGATCGGAGTGATTAAGGCTCGTAACCTTAAAGTTATAGCTTGTAAAATTAGGGCTGTACAAAATGTAGTCGATACGGAAAGAAGGCAATTTCCCATTGTACGTATTGGCAGTACCTTTTCCTGACTGGGTAAACGAATCTTCCAGATCGCCTTTTACAGTTCGGTAAGTAAACGAAACAGGAGTGTCGTTGAAATCGCCGCAAACAATTACCGGATAAGGACTTTCGTTGATAGATTGACGAAGTGTTGCTGCCTGTTCCGCCCTTTTAATCAGCGCATCTTTAAATTTCAGGCCTACAACCATCATCTTTTGTTTTGTTTTGGGCTGGTTGCTAAAGTCGATTGAATCGATGACATTGATTTCAGCTTCTCTTAGCCGGTACGATTGTAAATGACAATTGTAAACCCTCACAGTATCACTTTCCATCAGTATGTCGGTGAAAATGATCATGTTTCCTGAATTTTTAAACCTGATTTCTTCCATGTTCAGGATCGGAAACCGGGTCATGGTAAGCA
>JAUYTA010000651.1 GCA_030695265.1 Bacteroidota bacterium | reverse complement strand
CAATCAATTCAATTTGGTGTTACGTAAAAGGGCTGTTCCGGATATTTCCGAGCAGCCCTTTTTATTTTAAATTATACCCAATAATTTTCCAACTTTTATAAATGCCTCAATAGCCTGATCAATTTGGTTCTTGGTATGTGCTGCCGAAAGTTGAACCCTGATTCGTGCTTTCCCTTTGGGAACTACCGGAAACACAAACCCAATCACATAAATTCCTTCTTTCAGCAATTCATCGGCAAATTTTACGGCAAGCGGGGCATCGTAAATCATTACCGGAACAATGGCGGTGGTACCTTTCACCAGATCAAATCCGGCAGCTTCCATTTTCTCTCTGAAATATTTGGCATTTTCCATCGTTCGCGCCGGAAGTTCAGCCGATTTGGTTAGCAAATCAAGCACTTTCATTGTGGCGCCAACTGTTGCCGGAGCAAGCGTATTAGAGAACAAATAAGGGCGCGAACGTTGGCGCAGCATCTCGATAATTTCTTTTCGTCCTGAAGTACAACCTCCGTTTCCGCCACCCAACGCTTTTCCAAAAGTTGTGGTGATGATATCTATTTTTCCAAGTAATCCGTAATGTTCAGCGGTTCCCCGGCCTGTTTTTCCGATGTAACCCGAAGCATGAGAGTCATCGACCATGATCAACGCGTCATATTTTTCACACAATGCAACTATTTCCGGAAGTTTTGCCAGATCACCATCCATCGAAAATACGCCGTCGGTAACAACCATTCTGTACTTTAACAACTGCGATTCTTTCAGGCAATTCTCCAGTTCTGCCATATCAGAATGTTTGTAGCGGGCACGTTGCGCCTTGCAAAGCCGAACTCCATCAATTATGGAAGCATGGTTCAGTTCATCTGAAATAATGATGCTGTCGTCGCCCAGCAAAGGCTCAAAAACGCCACCATTGGCATCGAAAGCTGCGCAATACAAAATGGTATCTTCAGTGCCCAGAAATTCAGACATCTTCAGTTCAAGTTCTTTGTGGATTTGCTGTGTTCCGCAGATAAAACGAACCGATGAAAGTCCGAAACCCCAATTATCCATGGTTTCCTGTGCCGCTTTCACCACTTCAGGATGATTGGCCAATCCAAGGTAATTATTGGCGCAAAAATTAAGCACCGACTTCCCGCCGGATACTGTAATCTGCGAACTTTGCGATGAAGTAATAATCCGCTCGTTTTTGTACAAACCCTGTTCTTTTAATTCCAGAAGTGTTTGCGCTAAATCCTGTTGTATTTTTCCGTACATGATTGTTCAGGTTAAAATTTATGCCAAAGTAATGGTTTCAGCCACCAATAAAAAGTGACAAAACACAGTTGGTCATTTATTATTAATTGCGAAGGGTAAAATTAAAAAGGTTTTTCCGCCCTTTCCATTATTTTTTTTCATTATTTGGCAGAACTATTTCTGAAAACTCAAAAGTACAATACGATGAGAACAATGGTTTTAACCGGTATCCGGAAAATTGAAATGATTGACCGAAGCCAACCAGAAATCAAAAATGCGGACGAAGTTCTGATTAAAATTAAATCAGTAGGCGTTTGTGGCTCGGATGTTCATTATTTTACCGAAGGAAAAATTGGTTCGCAGGTGGTAGAATTTCCGTTTGCAGTTGGCCACGAATGTTCAGGAATCGTAGTTGAAACCGGAAGTTCGGTAACCCATGTAAAACCCGGCGATCTGGTGGCCATCGATCCAAGCATTCACTGCGGAACCTGCGACCAATGCCTTAGCGGAAGACCTCACACCTGCCGTAACAATCGTTTTCTGGGCTGTCCCGGACAAATAGAAGGTTGTCTGTCTGATTATATCGTGATGCCCGAATTTACCTGTTTCCCGCTCGGAGCATCGTTTAATCCAACCACGGCAGCTTTAATTGAACCTCTGACCATCGGAACTTACAGCGTTGAACTGGCAAAAACCGATTTTCAGGATAAAACCATTGGTATTTTTGGTGCAGGCCCAATTGGCTTAAGTGTATTGCTGGTACTGAAAACCCATCCAACCGGCCGGATTTTCTGCTATGAACCACTTGAATTCAGGCAAAAAAAAGCAATTCAACTGGGCGCTGACTTTTCCATCAATCCTTTTAAAGAAGATGCCTTTGCAACAACCGAAAAACAGGAACCGCTTCTGCTGGACATTGTGTTTGAATGCAGTGGCGACCAAAAAGCGGTTGATGATGCAACCAGGGTTCTGAAACCGGGTGGCAAGTTGGTGGTGGTGGGTATTCCGCCGGAAGCAAAATATACGTTTGACATGGATTTAATGCGCCGGAAAGAAATCGCCATTCAAAATGTTCGCCGTCAAAACCATTGCATGGACAAGGCCATCGAACTAGTATCAAACGGATTACCAATTGACCAGATTGTGACTCACCATTTTTCGCCCGTGGAGACACAGCAGGCGTTTGATTTGGTTGCCTCCTATCAGGATGGTGTAATAAAAGCGATGATCGATTTTAGCTAACAACAATTCTTTCACAAAAATGCAGAAGAATCATTAAAATAGTTGCAGGTAAAATTGTTTTTCATTTATTTTCGGCACTTAAGTTTTATCAAATTTTTTCATATCATTGCATTAAAAATATCTATCGATGAATCCAAGTAAACCAAGGGTAATTAAAGATTACGAAAAACTCGATCCTGAAATTCAGGAAAAAATTAAGCTTGAATATCCCAGCGGATACAGTGAAAATTTAATTTATTTCAACAACAAGGAAGGCAAGCGGGTAAGTGCGTTGCCATTCGAAACAGAAGACAAATATTATCTCGTTCGGATGACCGTTTACGAAGCAGAAAAGATCATCGAAGACGATGATGATTACGACAGCACGGGCTCACTCAAAGATAGTGCGAAAGAGGAATACGAAAGCAAATACTCTGACGATGAATTTCTCTCAACTGAAACAGAAGCTGAAGAAGTAGCAGATGTTGCAGATGACAATTACGATGACGATGATGATTTTGATGAAGAAGGTGCTGACGAAGATTAATTACCGGTCTGTTTAGTTACATATTCACTGAGATTTATTTTCTCGATTCAATAAATTAAAATTGGCTGTAAATGTATCATCCAGATACGTTTACAGCCATTTCTGTTTTCAATCCGACAAAACATTTTTATTACAAATTAAGCCTGAGCTGGTCGCCGCACTGACCAAAGGTTTTTCGGTGATAACTGGTAATTCCGGTTTCCCTGATTACCTTTCG
>JAUYTA010000636.1 GCA_030695265.1 Bacteroidota bacterium | reverse complement strand
AGTTTCCATATAATGCATCTGGTTTCCAGGCATTAGCTTTTCGTATTGTTCCCGATAGGGTTCAAATTTCACACCTCCGTGCGTAAAAACTTCCATATTGGGCCAAACTTCTAGAATATTGCTTTTACCGGTAACCTCCAGAACGCGCTTGAATAAAACCAGGTACCACGAAGGAACTCCGGCAAAGGAAGTCACATTTTCGCTCAGCGAATGTTCAATGATCTTTTCAATTTTTTCTTCGAACTCTTCAAGAAGCGATATTTCGGTGGAAGGAGTTCTGTAAAATTCGGTCCAGAATGGAATATTTTCAATTATAATAGCCGAAAGATCACCGTAATAACTGTTGTTGTTGAAGTTACTTACCCGGTGGCTTCCGCCCAGGGTAAGCGACTTGCCCGACAAAATACCCGATTCAGGATTGTTTTTCAGATAAAGCGCCAGCACATCGCGCCCACCACGCATGTGAACACCTTCGAGTGAATCTTTGCTAACAGGAATAAACTTACTTTTATCGTGGGTGGTGCCCGACGATTTTGCAAACCATTTGGTTTCGCCCGGCCATATCAGGTTTTTTTCGCCCTGCATCATCCGTTCAACTGTTTCTTTTATATCATCGTAACCCTGAACAGGAACATTTTCACGAAATTCTTTTTCAGAACGAATGTTTCTGAAATGAAGCTTTAATCCAATTTCGGTATTGGAAGCTTCCTCCAAAAGTTCGAAAAGTACCTCTCGCTGAACTTCGTGGGGATGCTTTTTAAATAGCTCAATTTCGTAAATACGCTTAAAATTGGCCCAATTAATAATAGAATTGATTACAGGCATGGAAATTTATTTTCAGTCTGGTCACAAAATTATTAAAAAAACTGACTTCGATTGGGCTTTATAATCATACAATTTCAAATCTGAAATTAGCCCACGAATAAAAGCGCCAAATGTTTCCTGAAATATAATTTTCCTACTTTTACTGAAATTTGAGTCTTCATTCAACACTTAATTTATGAATTATATTGATTTGGTATTTGGTATTATACTGATATTAGCTGCCGTACAGGGTTTTCGCAATGGTTTTATTATTGAAATTGCTTCGCTGGCTGCTTTGATTCTTGGAATTTGGGGAGGAATCAAATTTTCTGATTATACTGCCGCATTTATAACCAAACACACAGGCTACCATTCTGAATACCTCAGCACCATTGCATTTGTGGTGACTTTTATTCTTATCGTAATTCTGATTC
>JAUYTA010000631.1 GCA_030695265.1 Bacteroidota bacterium | reverse complement strand
GCATTGTGCCAGGTTTCCCAAAAGATGAAATCGTGCAAATTCAGCAGGAACTGGGTTTCGAAGACAATCTGGTGGTAGTTGGCGAATATTTCCATTTCTGGGTTATTGAAGCTCCTGAATGGGTAAAGAAAGAATTCCCTGCTGAAAAAGCAGGACTGGATGTGAAATTCGTAAAAGATATGACCCGATACCGCGAACAAAAAGTTGCAGTATTGAACGGCTGTCATACCGGAAGCTATGCGGTGTCGTACCTTAGTGGACTGGAAACCGTGCGTGAGGGATTTGAAAATCTGGAAGTTGGCAATTTCATGAAAGAGCTGGTGTATGACGAAGTTTTACCTGCGCTCGAAGGAACTGAAAAAGAACTTCAGTCGTTTGCCAATAAAATTCTGGAACGTTTTCGCAATCCGTATATTCGTCACCTGTGGCAGAGTATTGCACTGAATGCCATGTCGAAATGGGAAACACGCAACCTGCCGACACTACTCAATTATTACGAAGCAAATCAGATGCTCCCGCAAAAACTTGTATTTTCGCTGGCCGCCATGATTGCCTATTTCAAAGGGGAAGCCAACGGGGTTAGCTATCAGGTTCAGGATGATCAGTGGATTCTGGATTTTTATAAAGATGCATGGACTGAATGCGACGGACGTCCGATTTCAGTTCAGAAACTGGTTGAAAAAGTGCTGAAACTTGAAAAAGTGTGGAAACAGGATTTGAACGAAGTTCCCAACCTCACCATTTCAGTAACCTGCTATTTATTTCTGATTGAACAGGTTGGAATGAAAAAAGCGGTAAAAGCCGTGTTGAGCGAAAATAACCCGCTGATGAAGATTGGGTAAAAGTTGGAAGACCGAAGTCCGAAGAAAGGGCGACAGGGCGACAGGGCGATGGGGTGATGGGGTGAAGTAGAGAAAGTGAGAAAGTGAGCATTTCAGAAAATCAACACTTTGACAACCAACAACCAACAACTTGAACACGGCAACAAACTTTAAACTTTAAACATTAAACATTAAATTGGTAAAATGTCAAAATTCATAACAATCAATCCGACCGACAATGTGGCGGTGTGTTTGGAAACAAGCCTCAAAGGCGAATCAGCAGTAATTGAAGGTCGCGAAATTATTCTTCTGGAAGAAATTCCGGTTGGACACAAAGTGGCTCTGCAGGACATTAAAACGGGGAATGATGTCATTAAATATGGCGCTCCGATTGGTCATGCCACCGAAGAAATTAAAATCGGGGCGCACGTTCATGCACACAACCTGAAAACCAATCTTTCCGGAACAATTACCTATTCGTTTAACCAGAAGCTGAATGAAATCAGGTATTCTAAACGCACTTTAACTTTCGACGGATACCGCCGCAGCAACGGAAATTCAGGAATACGAAACGAAATATGGGTGGTTCCAACGGTAGGTTGTGTAAACGGTCAGGCGCAGCAAATCATCAATTTATTTCAAAAAGAAGTTAATCCTGAAAACATTGATGCAATTGAGGTTTTCAAGCACAATTATGGTTGCTCGCAGTTGGGCGACGACCATTTGAATACGCAAAAAGCTTTGGCCGACATCATCAATCATCCGAATGCCGGTGGCGTTTTGGTGCTGGGATTGGGCTGCGAGAACAATCAGATTTCGCAACTTAAAAAGGTAATCGGCGATTACGATCCTGAAAGGATTAAATTCTTGGTGGCCCAGGAAGTGGACGATGAAGTTGAAGCCGGAGTTGAAATACTGAAAGAAATTTATGAACAAATGAAAAACGATTGCCGCGAAGCCATCCCGCTTTCTGAACTGAAAGTTGGGCTCAAATGTGGCGGATCAGATGGTTTTTCAGGAATTACTGCCAATCCATTGGTGGGCGCTTTCTCCGATTTTCTGATTGCACAGGGCGGTACCACTGTTTTGACTGAAGTTCCGGAAATGTTTGGCGCCGAAACTTTGCTGATGGCACGTGCAAAAGATCGGGCAACATTTGATAAAACGGTGAGCCTGATCAACGATTTCAAGGAATATTACATGCAGCACGATCTGCCGGTGTACGAAAATCCTTCGCCGGGCAATAAACAGGGCGGCATTTCAACACTCGAAGACAAGTCGCTGGGCTGTACCCAAAAAGGCGGAACGGCAACTGTGGTGGATGTGTTGAAATATGCAGAACCGATCAAAGTAAAAGGCTTGAATTTATTGTCGGCTCCCGGAAATGACCTGGTTGCCTCGTCAGCATTGGGTTTTAGCGGATGTCAGCTGGTACTTTTTACCACCGGAAGAGGTACTCCGTTTGGCAGTTTTGTGCCAACCATGAAAATTTCGACCAACACGGCACTGTTCAATAAAAAGAAAAACTGGATCGACTTCAATGCCGGACAGTTGCTCGAAGACAAAACGATGGAACAGTTGCTCGAAGAATTTATACAGTTCATCATCGAAGTTTCTTCAGGAAAAAAACTAAGGCACGAAGAAAGCGGGTTCAAGGAAATTTCAATTTTTAAGACTGGGGTGACGCTTTAAAATAGTTTGAATGTTTCTTTTCAACATTCCGGGTTAACCGAATAGTGAAATTGTTCAACACATTCATGTAATTTATAAACGCCTCATATGGACTATCATAAGAATTGAAACAGGCATGAACGCCGTAATCAGAAGAATATTTTGTACTCATATAACAAAAATGATCACTGGTTTGCAGATATTGCCAGTCTTTT
>JAUYTA010000625.1 GCA_030695265.1 Bacteroidota bacterium | reverse complement strand
ATCAATAGCAAGTGCCTTTTCTACCAACGGAAGTGCTTTCTTAAATTCGTCCTTTGCTTTTTCGGTAGCAACTTTATACTGATCGTCAGTCGTTTTGTATTTTGCAGCAGCTACATCAGCGGCAGCATCTTTCAGAATATTAGCTCCGGCAGTATAAAATACATTGGCTTCCTTCAGATAAACATTGGCCAACATTCCCTTAAGCTTGTCATCATTGGGCGAATTAGCCAATGCAATCTCAAGGGTTTTTTCATATTCTTCATCATTTTTCGTCAATCTATAAGTATTTATCTTATAAAGTAACGCGGTTTCTTTCTTATAATCCATTGCAATCGTTTCATCTAACAGTTTGATTGCTTTGGCAAAGTCTTTCGACTGATAGGCGCATACTGCCATATTATATACCATAGCAGTATCTTTTGGTTCATCACCCCATTTGCTCAATGCAGTTTCATATAACTTCAGAGCTCCGGCGTAATCTTTAGACCGTAGAGCTTCATTGCCTTCATTTTTAAAATCGATTGCACCTTTTTCTTCCTGTGCAAATCCAACCACAATTCCAAAACAAAACACAATAGCTAAAAAAAATCGTTTCATACTTATAATTTTAAAGGTTTATAATTCATTTTATTAAATTTCTTCTCTGATATTAACTAAGTTCATGCCAAAAATAGCAATTACAAATAAAAAACCTAAGAATTAATTAACACAGGAAATGAAAAAACCATCTTTTTTTGGTTGAATGGCAATCAGAATACCTAAAACGTACTTTCGTAAATATCTATGGATTAAACATGTCGGGTGTAAAATACCCCAAAATATTTTCGGCCATTTCAATTCCCGATTTTGCTTCCTGATTTTCGGGCTCAATTTCCAAAACCGAACAATAATCATTTATCGCATCTCCCCATCGTTGAGTCTTATAATAAATACGAGCTCTGAGAAGGAGCGCCTGAATTTCAGAAGAATTAACTGAAATTAATTCATTCAGTATCACAGTTGCTCCATTTAGTTCATTTTGCTCAAACAGTTTTTTTGCTTCAGTAATATCCATTTTCCTATCTTTTTAACTTCCGGATGAGATTTCCCGACTTTTTAACTTCCGTCTTCCGTCTTCGGTCTCCCGACTTTTTACCTCTGACTTCCGTCTCCGGTCTCCAGACTTTTTTGCTTCCCAACAAATCTCCTATTCTGCCCTTGTAACAGTTATAACACCGTTGATAGCCTTTAGTTTATTCATTAAAAAATCAAGATGATCGAGCCCATTTACAAAAACCCGCAAGGTTCCGTCAAATGCGCCATTGTTGGTATCTATATTTATAGAACGCATCTGCACGCCAATATCTTTTGAAATTACATGCGATATTTGACCAACAATGCCAATTTCGTCGGTTCCTGCAATACGGATAGTTGCCTGAAACGACGATTTTTTCTTTGTTTCCTGCCATTTGGCTTTGATGAGGCGGTATGGATAGCGCTCAAGCAATTGCGGAGCATTCGGGCAAGTTGAACGGTGTATTTTTATTCCTTCGCTAATGGTGACAAAACCAAAAATCGGATCTCCAAAAATCGGGTTGCAGCAGGGAGCCAGTTTGTAAACTACATTTTTAAGGTTATTGTCAATCACTAAGTAATCATCGCCGCCCGAAAATTCCAAATCCTGAATTTTTTCTTTGGGCAGGATATCTGCAACAAGTTGTTTGGCAGTTTCTTCCTTTTTCCCCACAAGCAACTCTTTAATTTCAAGAGGATCAATTTTACCGGTCGAAACATTGTAGTAAAAGTCCTGCGCAAGTTTCAGTTTATAATTCTTCAGGATTTTTCGAATGCTTTCGTCGTTGTATTCGATCTTCCAGTTTTTCATTTTCCTGAGTACGATTTCCTTTCCATTCTCGGCTTCGCGCTTAACTTCCTCATTCAAACTGGCTTTTATCCGGTTTTTAGCCTTTGTGGTAGCGACAAAATCGAGCCAATCCAGTTTAGGTCGCTGATGGTTTGCGGTATCAACCGATATTTGATCGCCATTTTTAAGCTTATGCCGCAGGGTTACATTTCGTCCGTTAACTTTTCCACCTACACACCTATCGCCCACTCCTGAATGGATCTCGTAAGCAAAATCGAGCAAGGTTGCGCCAGCCGAAAGTTTGCGCAAATCGCCCTTTGGCGTGAATACAAATATCTCATCGGCATAAACATTCATTTTGAAATCGTCGATAAAATCGACCATGTTCAAATCCGGATTTTCCAAAATTTCACGCACGTTGGCCAGCCATTTTTCCATTTCAGAAGTACCAGTTCCACCTTTGTATTTCCAATGCGCAGCCAAACCTTTTTCGGCAATTTCATCCATACGTCTGGTTCTGATCTGAATTTCGACCCATTTATCATTTGGCCCAAGAACAGTGGCATGAAGCGACTCATATCCATTCGATTTGGGTATGGTAATCCAATCGCGCATACGTTTCGGGTTCGACTGGTATTCTTCTGTAACGATCGAATATACCTGCCAGCAATCCGATTTTTCATTTTCCAGTTCAGTATTGAGAATAATACGAATGGCAAATAAATCCATTACTTCATCAAACTCTACTTTCTGTGTCTGCATTTTGCGCCAGATGGAATTGATGGATTTAGTTCGGGCTTTCATATCAAAGGAAAATCCCCTGATATTCAGTTTGTTTTCAATTGGCTTTACAAATTCGGCTACAAAATTGGCCCGTTCCCGGTCGGTTTCCTGCAACCTAATGGCAACTGCGTTATAAGCTTCCGGATTTTGATATTTCAGGCAAAGATCCAATAACTCGGAATTGATATAGTACAATCCGAGCCTGTGTGCCAGCGGGGCATATAAATGGGATGTTTCACTTGATATTTTAGCCCGCACAGCATGCCTTTGCGAATCGAGGTGGCGCATTACCTGCATACGGTCGGCTATTTTCACCAGTATTACCCGAACATCGCCAGCCATAGCAAGCATCAGGTTGCGAAAGTTTTCAGAATGCAATTCGACGGTATCAGTTCCCAACGCGTTGATTTTGGCCATTCCTTCAAGAATTGAAGTTACAGCCTTTCCAAACCTCGTTTCAACTTCTTTAATATGCTCGTTTTGGTAGTAAACATTGTGCAACAATGCTGCCATTACCGAATCGGTACTCAGGCCAATCTCCTGAACAACAATTTTTGCCACTTCGATGGAGTGAACAACAATTATTTCTCCAGACTCCCATCTCTTATCTCCAAAAACCCCGCAAACAAAAGAATAGGTATCCAGAATTCTGGAATGATCTTTCTCTGGAATGTTTGTTTTGCAAATTTCGAAGAAACCTGCAAAAGCCGTTTCTGTATCAGTTATCATGATCACATTTTCAATATTGAAATAATAGTATGTAAAAACTGCTTCATATCCAAAGAACCAGCTAAATCAAATAATCATCAAAGAGTATACTCTGGATCCGTTGATAGTCCAAACTATTTATAATAATATTTCCCATAGCATTTTGTTTTAAATTACTGTTTTTGAAAATTCTAAATAAGTGGAAAGTAAATGGTAGTTGAAAAATTTGCAAAAAAAAGGCTACCAAATGGCAGCCTTTTGCAAATTATTATTTGTAAAAATTATACTGCCGCATTTGGATCAACAAAGACTCGCTGTCCAAATTCACGATCCATCATAAAAATACCATTACCTTGTCCGTCGATAAGTTTAAGTGTGTCCAGAATCTTTTGAACGTTGGCTTCTTCTTCAACCTGCTCATCAATAAACCACTTCAGGAAACTTTGTGAAGCATGGTCGTTGGCTGTCATTGCAACATTCATCAAATTATTAATCAGTTCAGTAACATGGGCTTCGTGCACCTTTGTCTTTTCAAATACGTCAACAATTCCACCAAAATCAACCGGAACCTGCTCGATCGCTTTCAAAACTACTTTGCCATTGCGTTCGGTCAGGTAGTTGAAAAATTTCAGCGCATGTGCCGCTTCTTCCTGATACTGAACTTTCATCCAGTTGGCAAAACCTGAAAGCCCCATGTCTTCAAAATAGGCAGCCATCGAAAGGTAAAGATATGCCGAATAACTTTCAGCATTGATCTGTGCATTTATTGCATCTAATACTTCTTTTTTTATCATAGCTCTATGTTTTTCAATTTTTAATAAAAGTACAAAATTATATTTAGCTTCGAACTTAAATTTAACTTTGAACTAGAAAATACCTGAAATGTTTCAGAAATGATAACAATCAATCATGAAAATCGAGGTTGAACTTTTGTTTAAATTCATTCAGTACCGGATTCTTTTGCATCATCATCTGTAATTTTTCCGAATCAGAAAAAATAACCCGTTCCGATTCATTTTTTTCGAGTTTGGTAATTATTTCAATTCCCGAATTTCGGAGTTCTTTGCGCAACCACGAAACAAGTTCCGGTTTTATCTGCCGGATATCTTCTTCCTGAACTGAATTTCCGATTTTTAGCAATAGTTTATTTCCATCAGTTATTTCAGGAACATTTGAAAGTGCGGAACAAAGACTTGGACGGTCGGCCATTTTGTCCAAAAATTCAATCCATTTTGCCGTCAGTTCATCCTGAGTAAACGGTTCGAAATCATTTTCCTGATACTGACTAAAAATGTTTTTCTGGGGATCATCCGGCAACTTTTTTTCCTGACTGCTTCCTGAAAGTGCATCTTTAATTGACGGGCTAAACGAGCTTCCCAATTTTCGGATCACCTTCATTGTGCTCGGCTTTTCAACCGGCGGTAGATTGTTTGCTACAACAGAAGTACTGATTTCAGGTTGCGATACCGAAGCAACAGACTGCTGCGGTAATGCATCTGCCAGTTTAAAGATCGGCAGAATCGCCGCGTCACCGGTTTCGTCAGCTATTTTTTTTTTAAGGTAAGCTGCGTAATTTTGATAATTGCCAATTCAACCAGCAATCTTTTATTCTGACTTGCTTTGTACTGAAGATCGCATTCGTTGGCAATATGGAGTGCGCCAATCAGAAAATCGTTGTCACAGTGTGTTGCCTGAATTTTGTATTTTTCCTTGATCTCGCCTCCAACTTCGAGTAACTGAATGGTGACAGAATCTTTGCAAACCATTACATCCCTGAAATGCGAACTAAGCCCGGTAATAAAATGGTGACCATCGAAACCATGGTCGAGAATTTCGTTAAAAAGCAGCAAACTTCCGGAGATGTCATTTTTCAGGAACAAATCAACCAACCTGAAATAATAATCGTAGTCGAGCACGTTCAGGTTCGAAATAACATCTTTGTAGGAAATATTTCTTCCTGAAAAGCTAACAATCTGGTCGAAAATCGACAAGGCATCACGCATGGCGCCATCGGCTTTTTGAGCAATCACGTTCAGCGCTTCACTCTCAATCGAAACAGATTCGCCTTTGGAAACATGCGATAAATAACCAGATATATCACTGATTTTGATACGGTTAAAATCGAATATCTGACAGCGCGATAATATGGTTGGAATGATCTTGTGCTTTTCAGTGGTTGCCAGAATAAAAATGGCATGACGTGGCGGTTCTTCAAGCGTTTTCAGGAATGCATTGAAAGCACTCGACGACAACATGTGAACCTCATCGATGATATAAACGCTGTATTTCCCGATTTGCGGCGGAATCCTAACCTGATCCGTCAGATTGCGGATGTCGTCAACCGAATTGTTAGAAGCAGCATCCAATTCATGAATATTGTAGGAGCGGTTTCCGTTAAAAGCCATACACGACTCACATTGGTTGCAAGGCTCAATTTCCGTCGAAAGGTTCTGACAGTTAATGGTTTTGGCAAAAATCCGGGCACAGGTAGTTTTTCCAACTCCGCGAGGGCCGCAAAACAAATAAGCATGGGCAAGCTGGTTGTTTTTGATCGCATTTTTTAATGTCGATGTAATTGATGCCTGACCAACAACTGTTTGAAACGTATCGGGCCTGTATTTCCGTGCTGAAACAATAAAATTCTCCATAAAATTTTCTTCATTGAACGCCCAAATATACAAATTCTGGACTTATGGCAAGGGCGAAATTTATTAACAAAATCAGCGATGAATTTAAATCATCGCTGCATGCAGTAACATTTGCAAAACTGATAAAACTTTTAGTAACCAAATTTGTTTCATTCATAAGTCAAATCAATAAATTAAAGATGAAAACAATCACATTAATTTTTAGTCTGCTTATTATTTCAACGCTTGCCTTCAGTCAAAAATCATTTTACGACTTTAAGGTAAAGGATATTGAAGGCAAAGATTTCAATCTTTCGAGCCTGAAAGGGAAAAAAGTTTTGGTAGTGAACACTGCGTCTAAATGTGGATTAACTCCTCAGTACAAACAACTTCAATCTATATTTGAACTGTATGGAGGCGAAAAATTTACCATTATTGGCTTTCCTGCAAATAATTTCATGAAACAGGAACCCGGAACTGAAGAAGAAATTGCCGAATTCTGTGAAAAGAATTACGGAGTAACTTTCCAGATGATGTCGAAGATTTCGGTGAAAGGCGATGATATTCATCCGTTGTACAAATGGTTGACCAGCAAAAGTGAAAACGGAGTGATGGATTCTGAAGTAGCATGGAATTTTCAAAAATACCTGATTGACGAAAAAGGCAATTTGGTTGACATGGTTGCACCCAAAGTGAAACCCGATGATGATAAAATATTAGGCTGGATAAAGAAATAGATTTTCTGAAAGAGACAGAAAAAAAAGCGGTTTTCGAAAGAGGATCGCTTTTTTTGATGAACTATTTCAACGCTTTCCGATACGTTTCAATCGCCCGGGTCCTTGCAAAAGCATGGCCCACAATGGGTTTCGGGTAAGCAAAAGATTCGAATTCAGGCACCCATTTACGAATGTATTTAAGTTGGGGATCGAACTTTTTGGTTTGCAAATCGGGACTAAAAACCCGGAAATACGGAGCGGCATCGCAACCCGAACCACTCGCCCACTGCCAGCCGCCGTTGTTGGAGGCCAATTCGTAATCGAGTAGTTTTTCAGCAAAATAAGCCTCGCCCCACCGCCAGTCGATCAGCAAATGTTTAGTCAAAAAGCTGGCAACTACCATGCGAACACGGTTGTGCATAAAGCCGGTCTGGTTCAGTTCACGCATTCCGGCATCCACAATTGGATAACCAGTTTCGCCTTTGCACCAGCATTCAAATTCAGTTTCATTGTTTCGCCACGGAATAAAATCATATTTTGGTTTAAACGATTTCTCCGCGGCATTTGGGAAATGCCACAGAATATCCATGTAAAAATTCCGCCAAATCAGCTCATTTAAAAATACCTCTGAATATTGTCGGGCAAAAAGGGTGAGTTTCCGGATGGAAATTGTTCCGAAACGGAGGTGAACTCCTAGTCGGCTGGTTCCGTTTTCGGCAGGAAAGTCGCGCATTTTAGCGTAATTTTCAACCAAAAGCTGATCGAAATTCTTATCCGGAAATTTTACGGTTTGCGGCTGGTAACCAATTTCCTGCAATTCAGGAAAATAGCCTGGAGATAAATGTTTTAGCTGAAATAAAAGTTTTTCGCTTTCATAAAACTGTATTTCCCCTCCGGAAAATTTTTCTTTCCATTTGCGGCTATACGGCGTAAAGACCGTGTAGGGCGTTCCGTCGGCTCTTACTATCTCATTGTGATGAAAAATAAGCTGATCTTTAAAAGTCTGAAATCCAATTTCAAGCGACTGAAGCAGCTTTTCAACTTTTTGATCGCGTTCAATGGCCGCAGGTTCGTAATCAGTATTTGCAAAAACATTTTGGACAGAATATTTGGCTGCCAGTTGCCTGAAAACCACTTCAGGAGAAGAAAAGTACACCTGCAAACTACTCCCGTACATTTCAAATTCGCGGTTCAAATCGGTCAGACAGCGATGAATGAATGTCAGCCGTGGATCGGCAGGGTTGGGAAACTGTGCCAGAATTGCCGGATCAAAAATAAACACTGGCACTACCGGCAAACCGGCATTCAGCGCTTGAAACAATCCATGATTGTCATCGGTCCGCAAATCGCGCCGGAACCAAAATATGTTTACTTTTTCCATTATCAATGCTTTGTTTTTCAACTTAGAATTTTTGCTTTGCGGCGCATACAGCATTTCAGTTTCAAAATACAATAGCTGATGCGCCTTACTTTTAGTAGATGTTTTTACCACGGGTTCCGCTTCGCTGCACCCGTGGTTATTCAGATTTGACCCTTTCAGGGTCGCTGTGAATGAATGTTTCAGACAGATATATTTGCATTCTTTTATTTTTCAGCATAGCAATTTTCAAATCTTCAAATTACCGAATTGTTCCATTTACACCCATCGCCC
>JAUYTA010000716.1 GCA_030695265.1 Bacteroidota bacterium | reverse complement strand
GCTTTAAAACCTGAACTATGTGCAGTCCCGAAGGCTCGGGACATCAAAGTGGGTGGTAGCACCCCGATACGCTTCGCTACGGGGCAGGCAGAACTTCTTAACCCGTACTGCACTTACCGAAAACTTTTTGCCGGTTATTTTGGCAATTTGAAGTTTAAAAGGTTATCATGGCTTTATTTGCCGGGAGGTTTTAATTTTTCTAATACTTGAATGTGAATGAAGTATTCGCAAAACTTCAATGTGTTCTTCTGTGATCCTATAGATAATTAAATAAGACCCAAGAATTATATTGCGGTAGCGTTTATCATTTGTCGGCAAGTGCCTGCATTCCAAATGAATCAGATACATACAATCTAAACTCCAAACTCTGTGGTATATATCTGCGATAAAACTTTTTGCAGCAATTGTTCCGAATACCTCTTCCCCATAAATATAGATGGAAATAAGGTCAAGTTCGAATTCCCTGGAGATTTTTACTTCTTTTCTCTCGATTTCAGCCATTGCTCAAAATTTTCCATAGATTCTTGAACAGTAAAAAATGGACCTTCTTCAGCTTGCTTTATTCCTGACAGAAATTCATCCTGACTCAGTGAATTTCCCGGCAAAATCCAGTTCTTAATGTCTTTTTTTTGATCATCTATTTTGAACTGCTTCATGTTACTGTTTTTATTTTGTGAACCCTAAATGCAAATATACTGATTTAATAGATTCATTCTCTTCAACCAATGTTTCTGATGCTTTATTTTCAATACACTTTATAAAAGGCTTGAATGATTTTTTCCGTCATTTCCTGATGAAGGTATTCCATATTGACATTGTTTGAACACAGATAACACAGATAACACTGATCCAACAGATTTTTACAGATTTTTTTAATCCGTGGTCATCACTCCCACCTGTACTGATGCTTGTCGAAGTATCCGTGTTCCATTTTTTATCCCCCGATACTTCCCGAAATTCGGGACAGGCAGGGGCAGGCTGTTCTCATCTTTTCCTGAAAATCAATTGCGGAATCTTTGTGAACGCGAATTGCACGAATTAAAACGAATTGCACGAATCAGTGGGGGTGCGACTCGAAGTAGAGCTCCCACTTTTTTATAAGGGCATTTGGTTATTTGGCAAGTAAGGGCTTCATCTGCCAATGGGCGGAAAGGCTTCAAGTGAAACCCTTACTAAAGATCCGAATTACAGTTTGTCCAGAAAGTCAGAAATTGAGATATTCGCCTGGGTTAAAATAGCTTTTAGTGTTCCTTCAGGCATATCGCCGGAATGATTTGGAATGGTGGTATATTTATTTGTTCATATTTTTTCACACTCTTAATATCACCTATATGTGATTTTCAGAACGATGTGTTTTGGTTATAAAAGTCCTTCCACTAAAATATCTTCATCCAAATCTTCCCAATGTATTCCTTCACCATCGCCCATAAACCTCCAGTTGTTTCTTTGTTCAGGGGTCGCATCACGTAGTGAAGGAAACCAGTTTATTGGAACAGTAAGTTCCCGTCCGTCATCCAAAAGGAGGTACATTTTAAAGTCGTCGAACCAAATATTTACTGCGTTGGTTGATTTAGTAATTTGTAAAATGCTCATTCCATTTTGTTTTAAAAAGTTCAATATTTTCCAAAATTATTTTTCTGATCTCACTGAGTTCACTAGCATTAAATCTTTTTGATTTTACCAGTTCTGCATTTTGCAAAAAGAATTTTGCCGTACTTCTTTCTTTTTCAACATGTATATGCGGGGGATGATGGTCGTTTATGTAGAAGAAAAACCGATATCCCCCTTTTCGTAAAATTGTTGGCATATTTTTTACTCAAAGTTAATGAATATTTTTTTGAATAGATGGAATACGTTGGGGTTCGATTTGCTTGCTCAAAATGGTTGCGCTACCAATTCTTTGGCAAGTAAGGGCTTCATCCGCCAGGGGCGGACAGGTTTCAAGTGAAACCCTTACTAAATGAGGTTATTCCGATTCAAAAACTACCCCATCCTTTCTGTTCTCATCTTTTCCTGAAAAACGATTGCGGAATCTTTGAAATATTTTTGTCAGCAAAATCTATCCAAAATTTATCACCAAAGTACAGTATTTTGAGGGCTTCGCGGAGTAATGGATTTTACTGTATTTTTTCAATCAATAGGATGATTTGAATCATCGTATTGGTATAATTGAATACCCGGAATGAACTTAAAGTCTTTTAGATTGTACGAGAAAAGTTTTAGTTTGAAAGTAATGGCTGTTGCTGCAATTATAGCATCGGGTATGAGCAATCCATGGCTTAATCTGAATTGCTCGATTAACACAGAGTATTAATTCCTTTTCCATCCTTTGGTGCGGATATCATTGAGTGTAATGGAATGATCACTCCAGATTCCTGTAAAATCATCAATTGAAGGATGCTTTTCAGCCCATTCGATCGGAGCATCTTCGACGTTTTTATTTTGCAAAGCCTTTTTCCTATTGACCGTTATTCCTTTTATAAAATTGAATTTTTCAAGAAGGCTAATAAAGAAGGAAACATTTTCGCGACCTTCAATTTTTATTGTTATTGTATCCATTTTATTCATTTTTCAGAGCGATTAAATTTTTAATTCCCAATAACAAAAGTAATAAATCAGAAGTTAAAATTACTAATAATGAGTTTGTCATTTTTTTATAGTGCCCCATTGTGACTTTGAATTTTCTTCCCCCTCGTTCTTTCGTCATTTGTTTTATTCAGTGGGGGTGCGACTCGAAGTTGCGCTCCCACTTTTTGGCAAGTAAGGGCTTCATCCGCCAATGGGCGGACAGGTTTCAAGTGAAACCCTTACTAAATGGGGTTATTCTGATTCAAAAATTACCTCATCCTTTTTAGTATCTTTTAATTATTTTGGATTTGATAGAAATGATTTTATTCTTTCAATAAAATCGATCATATCAGATTGCATATCCAAAACATCATCCTTTTCAAAGAGGATAAAAGGGGCATAATCGCCATCGCTTCTATTCTTAAATGCTTCTCTTAAAATTTTACCGTATTTAATTTCTATCAGACCGGGTTTTACGAAATTTTGATTAAACCAACCCATCAATTGAAAATGTTTGGATGATTGGAGTCAACATCATGCGTGTAATCCCTCCTTAATTGCGGTTTTAAATACTGGGTGTTTTCCGCGAATACTATTTTTTAATTCAGCAATGGAAATGATCTGGGTATCAAGAAAAATATCGTAATCCAGATCAAAATCGTAGCATAAATCGTTGATTATTTTTTTTGTCTTCTGGTTATATTCTGTGTTAAGAATAATTAAAACATCATAGTCGGAGTATTCATTAGCCGTGTCTTTCGCTCTTGAACCAAAAATTACAACATCCGACACAATATTGTTTAAGTGTTTATTCAGATGCTGTTTTATCTCTTTTGCCAGTAATTTCGATTCCATCATATTTCTTTTAAGTCATTCAAAGTTAGTCATTCCTTTGTTTCGATACAATATCATCCTTATTCAATTTGGATAGTAATGGCTTCACTTTAATTGTAATCCTTACCAATACTAAGAATTTTATTCAGTGGGGGTGCTACTCGAAGTCGTGCTCCCACTTTTTGGCTAGTAAGGGCTTCATCCGCCAATGGGCGGACAGGTTTCAAGTGAAACCCTTACTAAATGGGGTTATTCCGATTCAAAAACTACCTCATCCTTTTTGTTCTTCTTTTCCTGAAAAACAACTATTATATCTTTGAAATATTCTTTGCAACATAAATCGTTGCAAGGCTGGAGGTGAAGCGATTTTTAATCGCTTTTTAGTGAAAACGATTATAAATCGCCGCACCCAATGGCTGTTTCGTATTTAGGCTTTTGCACTGTTGATGGTGCGACCCGAAGTCGTGTTCCCACTTTGCTGATCTGTGTCGGCTAAGGGAAGGGCATCGCTTTAAGTGTAACCCTTACTATTTGCTTTTACAAAGGGTGTGAAACTGCCTCAATGTCAGTTGGCAAATATTCAAAGCACATTTTCACAGTCGCAATGGATGTTGACACAAATTCAGGAGGCATTTACAAGAATACAATGCACTTTGATCTAAATTCAAGAGCATTTTCACTGCTTCAATGTCAGTTTTCATTATTTCAATTTTACCTGATGCTGTTACAAGCATGATTTTCAACCTTAACAACAAAACACGTTCGTATTCGGTATTCCGCAAAAACTTTTGGCAACTGGTACATCAAAAGTATCAACCGGAAATATAAACGATACTTTTATTACCATTGATGCCTTGTTAAAGGACGAGATGGATGTTTTGCTGATGCCTTATCAATTTACCCATGCTGATTTTTACAACGAATACTGGAGCGCCCTAAGCATTGTTGACACGGGAGGAAACCGCAGGAAAACCGATGAAACGCCTGAGGAATAATACGATCATCAGTGGGGGTTCACCTCGAAGTTGCGCTCCCACTTTTTTGAATATACGAATTGCACGGATTAATACGAATTACACGAATTTCCTTTGATAGGTAAAGCGTTTAATTTTGGCAATAATTGATGCTGTATGATTTTCTTTGGGGTTACTCGAAAAACTGTCTTCCGACATTAATAAAAATTGGTATAAAGCGAATCGTGAAAGATTTCTCAAATGAAGGTTATTGTCGATACCAACATCAACGGTTACCATCAAAATCCCATTCCCCGGCTGGTGCAGATTTGTAATCTGCATCTCCTTCGTTGGGGATTTTAAGTCCCGGATAATAAGGCCGGGATTGCAAATCCCGACCAGCGGATGTTGACATTTGTGGAAGCTATATTTTAATTTTTCGTATAGATCGAATTCGAGATGTAGTACAAATACTCGAATGGAACACCCGGAGAACTTCTATTCGATCAGAAGCAATGCGATAGATGATCAGATAAGATTCCAATATTATATTTCGGTACATTTTGCTTTTTGTAGCAAGAAACCTGCATTCCGGATACATAAAATACTCAGATTCAAGGTTGGCTACAAGTCTTTCAATATTATCATAAAATGAATATGCACCTGCATAACCAAAGGTCTCAAGTCCATATTGAAAGATATTTTTCAGATCATCAGAGTATTGCTCAGATACAACTACTTTGAGTTTGCTTGTATCCATTTATCCATTTTTTTATGATGCTCTTCAAATGTTATAAATGGACCCTTTTCTGCATCTTTAACCAGCTTAGCCAATACTTTATCTGGTAAATGTTCTCCAGGAGTCTGTAGATTTTTAGTCTCTTTTGTTTCTTTTGTTCTCATAATAGGATATTCTGAAATTTACTTTTATGACAGACATTTACTTACAACAAATGTAGTGATATTTTTTAGACACAAAATTCGATGCAATTCAAATGTTTTTCTTATAATCTTTTCTTCCCGAATGCTTCGGGTAGGTGTGTCATATCTTTTTCTGAAAATCAATTGCAGTATTTTAGAAACATTTTTTGAAAACAAAATCCAAAAGGAAAAACTTTGACCACACCTGCCCGACACAGCTACCGTGTATCCGGCTGGTGCAGATTTGTAATCTGCATCTCCTTCGTTGGGGATTTTAAATCCCGGATAATAAGGCCGGGATTGCAAATCCCGACCAGCGGGGCAGTTGGGGTGTTTTTGAAATATTTTTTGAGACCAAACCTATTTGAACACTTATGACATAGAGTTGTCGGTGATAACTACGGATGAAAATTAAATCAAATAGAAGGTATTTCGAGTTGTTTGCAAATAATTTTACACATTTGGTTTGATAATTCGGGATGACGTCCTACGGTAGATTTTTTCCCGTTAATTGGATTTTTGTACAAACTGTGATTTGAACCTTCACGTGCCAAAATGCAACCATTTTCCTTAAGGTGCTTTATGAAAGCATTCCGTTTCATCAGGAAAGGATAAGTTTGCGTCGAATAATTTTGCGACCTTTATATTGGTTAATTGTTTGTTCACGTTGATAATCAATTACCAGTTGTAGAGCATCAAGAAGATTTTGTTTCAATTCATCAATTGTTTTTCCCTGAGCGATGGCTTCAGGCATTTCCTGAACCTGACCCACGTAATAACCATCTTCGCTTTTTTCGATAATTGCAGTATAATCCATCTGTTTCATACGTGAATAATTTGATTTTTAATTGTCGTATGGAATAGCCATGATCAAAACTTTATTCCCGTTTTCTGTTGGCGATTAACAGATCATGACTATTTCATCGCTAAAATATTTTCTCAAAGATAGTAAAATTCAAACTAACTTTTTTGAACTCATTTGAACACTAATACTCGACAAGCTCAGTACAGGTAACACTGATATAGCAGAAAACCACTGATTTTTTCATTCATCATTCATCATTCATCATTCATCAGTCCTTGTTCACCATCACGATCGACCAATGTTTGCATGGCCAGCTTTCGCTGATCGGGGCCTGCTGCTGTGATAAGGGCTTTTTTGATTTG
>JAUYTA010000601.1 GCA_030695265.1 Bacteroidota bacterium | reverse complement strand
CAATCCCATTTTTTTGTACAAATTTCCATAATACGGCGAGTTCATAGCCGACTGGATGGTATTTTTCAACCGTTTTACCTGAAGTTTTTCAAGGTCGGTTCGGTTCAGCGTTTCAAGTTCATTTTCCCAGTACATGTCGTTCAGTTTAGAAAGAATACATCAACATTAATTGTCCGCGGTGGTTGGTCACATCTGTAGAACTGCCGTAAAGCCCGTCAGTTAGGTTGATTTTCCCGGTTCCGTATTCGGCTGAAGTAAGTTCGTACTCGAAAACCAGACGAACTTTTGAAACATTAATCGCAAAATGCGGAGCAACCCTGTAAATTGAAGCCACATTGGGAACCATTCCGGGAGTAACTGCCGTAGGATCTGCGGCTGAAGTTCCAAAGTTATAGAGAGCATCGGTTGTACCCATATTTTTCAGGTAGCCAGCAAAAACTCCCACTTGATATTTTTTGCCATACACTGCGTTGATGAAACTTGTGAGCGTATTATAAGGTGTGTAATTCATTGCACCGGTTGCCTGATCGACCGATTTCACTCCATAACCTCCGGGAATTGTCAGATGAGTCATGTTTTGTCCCACAACCGCTTTAGCCCGAATGGTAAACATGTTTTTTACGTACTGGGTGTATCCCACAAACGAAAGTCCCTGAACCAAATCGTCGGAAACATATTTCTGATCGTCTTTACCAGCCGAAATTCCAACAGTATAAAGTGTTGGTTTGATATATTTGAGGCTTGTGCCCGCACCCAAGGTAAAACCGCCATTGTTCAGTTCGATATTGGCAACCATCTCCGGAATACCTGCATTGCGTGTAAATGCATCAGTTTTGTCATTGCACAGCATGGCTTTGGGATACATGGAATCAATTTTTGAGAATCCATATGATTTGTATTGAAATTCGGAAACCAAGGCGGCTGAAAGAATAAATTTTGCATTGGGTTTATAATCGAACCTGACTTGCGGACTCCGGTTGAAAGGCTGAAACGGGCATCCGGTATTCAAACCGCCAACTGTTGGGAACACTTTTCCACTCCAGAACGGATGCCAGGTTTGACCAACCAGCAATGACGATTTGGTCCAACTGAAAACGGCATTGGCTTGTCGCACACGGAACATAGCAGGATTTGCACCCAAGTCGCCTGCAAAGTCGGTTTCGATATTTGCCGATGTTTTGGCATTAAAAATTACCGGTCCGTTTATTCGAATCCCCAAACGGGTGGCCATCGATGAAAAGTTGTACGTTAGCGCTTGGTTGATGTGTTCGCCGTTGGCATCAACTCCTGCGTAAAGCGGAAGTACGAAAAACTGTTCGTTGGCAGCATTCAGGCCTTTGTAGGTGTCCCAGAATGCTTCGTAGCGAACAAATCCATAAAATTCGAGGGTGGTTTCTTTGGGTTTAACATCTTGTCCTATAGATGATAAAGAGCAAAAAAGCAGGAGTAATAAAAATAGTTTTTTCATTTTGCAATTGGGTCTGACGATCGTCTGCAGCCAATATATTCAATTAGCAACATAAGGCAAACTGAAGTTCCTAATGGATTCAATTTACTGATCTTTGGTTTTTATTTTAATTTGTTAATTCCTTCTGAAAGGGGTGTATTACAGTATTCTAAGTCCATTTTTCAGAATTGGAACCAAAAGTAAAAGATTTAATTTATACTACAAATAAGGCGAGATGGTAATTGTAA
>JAUYTA010000600.1 GCA_030695265.1 Bacteroidota bacterium | reverse complement strand
GTTAAAATTATTGCACAACCACGAACTCATACGTTCCGGCTGCCAATTGGGTTAAATAATTTGTTCCATTGGCTGATGTGTAAACTTCTTTCCCGTTTTGGCTCACTTTTTTTCCTGAAAGTTGTAAACTTGCCGAACTGTTTGCCGGAACTACAACCTGATAAACAACTGTATTTCCATTGCGTTTCCACGATGATTGAATCTCGCCAAAAGGTCCGGCATGGCTGGTCTGAAAAGAATCCAATCCCTTAACAAAATTGGGTTTAAGCAGCACATTTTTAAATCCGGGCTGGGTTTCATCGGGTTTTATTCCGCCCAGCGCTTTGTAATACCATGCCCCAATTTCGCCAAACATGATGTGGTTCATCGAAAGATCACTTGTCCCTTCAGTCTTCCAGTTTTCGTACAAGGTGGTTGCTCCTTTTGAAATCCAGTATCCCCACGACGGAAATGTTTCTTGCGAAGCCACTTCCCAGGCCAGGTCGGCATAACCATTTTCGCTCAGCGCATTTAAAATAGTTTTCGAACCCAGTAAACCTACATCAACGTGTTTATTGTCAGCAATTACCCGGTTGGCAAGGTTTTCAGCCACTTTTGTTTTCATGTTTTCAGGAACAATTCCCCAGAAGAGCGGAGCGCTCAGTTCGGTTTGTAAGCCGGTACCGTAATTTCCGGTTTCCCGATTCAGGTATTTAGCATTGATTGCCGAAGCTATTTTGGTTGCCAAAGCTGAATATTTTTGATAATCAGCCTCATGCTTCAATATTTTTGCCGCTTTTGCCAGAATATCAGCATCCACAAAGTAATAAATGGAAGAAGTAAGTTCTTTTGGAGTAACCGATTTTACCGGCACCCAATCGCCCAATCCCCAATCAGTAAGGCCTTCAGGACTAATTTCAGTAATGTGGTCAACATACAGTTTGATGTTTTTGTAGCAATCGGCCAGCAATTTCGAATCGCCGTAAAACTGGTAAATATTCCATGGAATAATAGCAATCGTGCTGGTCCAGTCGGGGCCATTTGCCCAGGTATAACCCCAGCCGCCTGTCGGAATAATGGCAGGTAAAACTCCGTTGGGCAGTTGCTCGTCGCGGTGATCGGCCAGCCATTTTTCGTACACGGTAATTCCGTCGAAATTGTACAGCCCTGTTTCAATTGCAATGTGCGCATCTCCCGTCCAGCCGTTCTTTTCGCGCTGTGGGCAATCGGTAGGGTAACCAAAAAGATTTGCCAGATATGAACTGTTTGTTGCAGCCCAAAGTTTGTTCAAAGTGGTGTTCGAGCTGCTCAATTTTCCAATCGGCGGAACATCGCTGTGCATAAAAATTCCGGTCAAACTTTCTTTGGTCAGTTCAATTGGTTGGTCGCTCGTAACCTCAATGTACTGAAAACCTTTGTAATTGAAATGCGGCACGAAGGTTTCAAGGCCTTCACCATTCAGTATGTAAATATCGGTCTGAAACGGATCTTTATCGTCTTTTGGCCTGTAATGAATGTCAATGTTCGACTGGTCAACATCTCCATTTTTGTCCAGAAATTCGCCATGTTTCAGCCGTAGGGTAGCGCCTTTTTCTCCTATAACGTTAATCCGGCTAACTCCTGAAATGTTTTTACCCAGATCGAAAATGTACTTTTTGTTGTTGACTTTTTTCATACTGACCGGCGTAATTTCCCGGGTATTCCGGATTGGGTGTAAAACCTGCGCCACGATATTTTTCGAAGGCGCTTCAACACGAATCGCATTTCCCCACTTCGATTCATCAAAATCAGGCATGTTCCAACCGGGCTGGTTCAGCCGTGCATCGTGGTGTTCAGCTGTATAAATGCTGTTTAGAACAATCGGGCTAAGCGAAGTTTTCCAGTCTTCTCCTGAAGCAGTGACTTCTTCATCGCCATTTTTATAGGTAATTCTCAAATCGAAGCAGAACTTCGGGCGGGCACGCCACGGCGCTTTATCGAAATCCCAAACAGCGGTTGATTGGTGGTTGTACCAGCCGTTTCCGAGCAGCACACCAATTGCATTCAAATCAGCATTCAACAAAGAAGTTACATTGTAAGTCACATACAAAGTTCGTCGGTCGAAGCGCGTGTACATCGGATCAAGCTGGTGATCGCCTACTCGTTTGCCGTTCACAAAAAGTTCGTACAAACCGGCAGCAGCAATGTAGATACGAGCACTTTTTATTTTTCCTGAAGGCTGGAATTGCTTTCTGAAATAAGGCGCAGGTTTTAAGTCGATGTCTTCCGTATCTGAAATCCATGAACCTTTCCAGTTCGACATTAGCATCATACCGGTTTCGAAACTGGCCACTTTTGCCAACGAACTTTGCTTGTTGTTTTGATCCCAGATTCGCACTGTCCAGTAATATTTTGTAAACGGTTGAAGTGGTTTTCCCTGATAGTTTTCCAGCATTCCGGTACTTTGTACTTTCCGGCTGCCCCACATATTGCCTTTCCCTTTTGATACTTTTGCTGAATCAGTTCCTGCAACAATCTGGTAAGCAGTTTGCATTGCACCCTGCCTGGTATCATTCATTTGCCATTTCAGGCGGGGCGAAGCTGCATCAATCCCGATCGGATTGACCATGTGTTCGCATTGAAGATTAATGGATTGGCTTTTTTGAGCCTGGGTTTGAATGGCGATCAGCACCAAAAGCAGAAGACCAATGAATCTGGTTGAGTTCATGTGTTTATAATTTGTTTTTTAATTGCCACATGGAACTCGCCATAGATAGTCATTCTCCTGTTTGAAGGTACCACTCATGGCTCGTTTCATGAAATGTTGGTTTAAATGGTTCAGTTTGTAAACTTAGTTTGTTTTTCCAAAAATAACTAACTCAATTATTGGTTAACTTTAGGACGTAATTTAAACAGTGGTTCAAATCAAAAACATTCCCATGGCACATACAGAAATTGAAAAATTATTGGCAAACATAGAAGAACTTGTCCCGGTTTATATGGCTATTCCTGAAGATTACGCCAAATCAAAAGGAGTTGCATCGGTTTGCATTATTGGCGAAGATGGCCGGATTTACGGAAAAGTGTTTGGAACTGACAAACTCAGGGGTCGCGATTCTTTTAAAATCGCATGGACAAAAGCCAGTCAGGTCTGGATAACCGGAATTAAAACCAACGAATACGAACGGATGATATTTTCCGACCAAATCGACTATCATACTTTTGGTATCAGCCTGCCCGATTTGGTAGGCTACGAAGGCGGACAACCCATCACCCTTCCAGATGGGACCAAACTGGCAGTTGGATTCAGCGGATTCAGGGGAGGAAGTGATTTGGAGATTGTGGGAAAAGCGATGGGGAAAATAAAATAGGAAAACGAGGATCATCACGCCAATCGCATATACTACTGTGTTCTATGTGACTATGTGGTTTATTTCACTTCTCCACACTAAGTATAAGGATTTAGAACTTGCTTTTATGGTATCATATGATACTATCATCAGGAAAAACCGACAAAATTCTTTCATTTTTATTTTGTACTTTTGAACATCAACAACCTTAAAATGAAAACACTATGGAAAAATTAATTTCTTGTTGTGGTTTAGACTGCGCCGGCTGCGATGCCAGAATAGCAACCTTAGCCGATGATAATGAATTGCGTACCCAAACTGCCGAAAAGTGGAAAGTTCAGTTCGGTGCTGACATTACACCTGAAATGATTAATTGTACCGGTTGCCGTGAAATCGGAATTAAATTTGCCCATTGCGCCGAATGTGAAATCAGGAATTGTGTCAACTCAAAAGGTTTCGAAACCTGCGCCAATTGCGAAAAGCTGGAGAATTGTGAAATCACAAAAAGCCTGCATCAGTTTGTTCCGGAGGCTCTGCTGAATTTAAAATCACTGAATTAAAACATACTATCTCTTTTCCAGCAACACAACATTTTCAACATGATGCGTATGCGGGAACATATCCACCGGTTGAATGCGGGTGACTTTGTAGAATTCATCCATTAAAGCCAAATCTCTTGCTTGTGTACCCGGATTGCAACTTACATAAACCACTTTTTCGGGAGCAGCTTCCAGAATGGTTTTTACCACATCTTCATCCATTCCTGCACGTGGCGGATCTGTAATAATCACATCTGGTTTGCCATTTCGGGCAATAAAATCGCTGGTTAGAATTTTCTTCATGTCACCGGCAAAAAAACTGGTATTTTCGATGCCGTTCAAAACTGAATTTACGTGTGCATCTTCAATGGCTTCAGGAACATACTCTATACCAACAACTTTCTGTACATTTCGGGCAATAAAATTGGCAATGGTTCCGGTTCCGGTGTATAAATCGTACACTATTTCATTGCCTTTTAATCCGGCAAAATCGCGGGTAACTTTATATAGCTCGTAAGCCTGTTCTGAGTTGGTCTGGTAAAAACTTTTTGGTCCGATTTTGAATTTCAGACCTTCCATCTCTTCCAGTATATGGTCATTTCCTTTGTAAACAATTATTTCCTGATCGCTGATTGTATCGTTTCCTTTTCCATTGATTACATACATCAGCGAAGTGATCTGTGGAAATTCAGCGGCAATGGCGGCAAGTAACTTTTCACGGTTCTCCTGCTGTTCGCTGAAAAAGCACACGATCAGCATCACATCTCCGGTAGTCGAAGTGCGGACGATGATGTTGCGCAAAAGTCCGGCCTGAATACGGCGATCGAAGAATTCAAGGTTATTGTCGTCGGCGTATTGTTTGATGAAATTGCGGATTTCATTCGACGGTTCGCCTTGCAACCAGCATTTGTTGATGTTGATGATTTTATCGAACATGCCCGGAACATGAAATCCCAGCGCATTTTTGTTCATGTCATCTCCTTCAGTACCAATTTCTTCGTAAGTCAGCCAGCGTTTGTTGGAAAACCCGAATTCAAGCTTGTTGCGGTAAAAAGTGGTTTTTGCCGATCCCAGGATCGGGGTGATTTCAGGAAGTTCAATCCGCCCAATCCGCTGCAACTGGTCTGATACCTGTTTCTGTTTGTAATAAAGTTGTTTTTCGTATGGAAGAAACTGCCATTTGCAGCCGCCACAAACTTCAAAATGTTCACAAAAAGCCGGGACACGATCGGGCGACTGCTCAATTACACGGGTCACGCGGGCTTCCATGTATTTGGTACGCTTTTTTGTTACCTGCAAATCAACCACATCGCCCGGAATTACATGCGTAGTAAACACGACTATGTCATTCACGCGTGCAATTGCTTTTCCTTCAGAACCAATATCGGTGATTAAAACACCTTCCAAAAACGGCTTTATTTTCCGGCCTCTTCCCATGATCTGTATAATTTTCAGCAAAAGTAATTAAATCAGGCAAACAACCCGATTGTTGCAAAAATGTGTAAAATAAGGATCGCATATATTTTATATGTTTATGAAATTGACATATCTTTATGGCAAGTTTGGATAAAAATTATCAACCCTTATATACTAAACTTATGAAAGCAACTCTACTTTTAATTTTTGCAATTCTTTCGAATTCTGTATTTGCGCAATCCTGGAATCTTGTCGGTAAAAAAGCTTTTTCAGCTGGCGAAGCTTTCGAGCAGTGTGTCGCACTTGATGGTGAAATTCCATATGTTGCATATATGGATAGGGCAAATGGCGATAAGGTTACCGTGATGAAGTTTAATGGAACCGATTGGGCGCCGGTTGGGGCAGTGGGTTTTTCCGCTGGAAAAGCAAATTCCATCAGCATGGCAATAAGCAGCGGAACGCCTTATGTGGCTTTCAGCGATGTAGCAAATGGTAACAAAGCATCTGTAATGAAATTCACTGGTACAAATTGGGCTTATGTTGGCGGTGCAGGTTTTTCTTCAAACCGTGCAGATGTAATTGACCTGGCCATGGACGGCAACGTACCCTGTGTAGCCTTTACTGATGCCAAATACAATGATAAAATTACTGTTATGAAACTGGATGGCGGAAGCTGGATCGCAATCGGTCAGGAGGGTTTTACAGCCACTTATACAAATGTACTTTCTTTGGCTGTAGAAGGAGGAACTCCGTTTGTAGCTTTCAGGGAATATTCTGGTTTCAGTTTAAAATCAAGTGTTATGAAATATGGTGGAAGTTCGTGGCAACTTGTAGGTAACGCCGGATTTTCTACCGGTACACATGATGGAAATCAAAATCTTGTAGTGCACAGTGGCATTCCTTACGTAGCTTCGTGGGGTAACAATGGCAAAGCTACCGTTTATAAACCCAGCGGAGCAGGATGGGTAGCCTTGGGTAATGCCGAGTTTTCCGCCGGGCAGGCTTCTTCATTAAGTATTAAATTTTCGAAAACCGGAACCCCTTATGTTGTATATGCTGATGGGGCGAACGGCAAAAAAGCAACTGTAGTAAAACTTGATGGTGCGAACT
>JAUYTA010000591.1 GCA_030695265.1 Bacteroidota bacterium | reverse complement strand
GATAGCAGCAGGAAGAAGGCAGCTATCAATCCAATTCCGGAGTATAATTGTCTGGCATTCTGCATGAAAATGCGCTTTATATTTAGATTTTTCATGTGTTTCTATATTTTAAATATCGTTTAAACAGGAATTAATAACCAGTATTTTGTGTCAGGTTAGGATTGGCATCCCGCTCCTTTTGAGGAACCGGAAACAGTAAAAATTTCGAGCTCATGTTCGATTTTCCAATTGATTTCAGAAAGTCAATACCATATTGCCCGTTATTTACCCGGATAAGATCAAACCACCGTTGTCCTTCGAATGCCAGCTCCATGCGGCGTTCGCTCAACACCTTTAGGCGAAATGCATCTTTTGCCAGGCCTGTCACATTTCCTAAACCAGCGCGTGTGCGAACTTCGTTCAGCGGTGCGACAGCTTCGGCGGTGCGATTAAGTTCATTTAATGCCTCAGCTTTCATGAGTAACACATCGGCATAACGCAATACCGGAAAATTCAGCGGACTGTTGTCGTATGAGGACACCGCTGATAAAGGGACTAAAAACTTACGAAGATTGAATCCGGTCATTGACCATGATTTTTTGTAATCCTTACCATCGAATTTAGGACAGCCTTCATAAAACGTTGTAACATCCTTACGTAAATCGCCAGACTCGTATGAATTTATAAATTCCTGGGTAGGTTGGTTCCACCCCCAACCGCCTGCAACCAAGTCTGAACCGCGCGGTCCGGTAAATGTGCTAAGCCATGATGCCTGGTTCTCGTTGTCCCAAAAGCCCATACCGGCATCGCTTACGTACTGAATTTCGAACAGCGATTCTTTGGAATTCTCGGTTGATGAACTAAAGTTATCGCCATAGTTGGCGTTTAACGAATATCCCAAACTCTTTACCTGATCGCATAAATCAACAACTTTTTGCCAATCGCCCAAGGTCAGGTACACTTTGGCCAGCATCCCTGCAGCCGATCCTTTGGAGGCGCGTCCAACATCATTGCCTGTATATTGCTCTTTCGGAGGCAATAAAGTAATTGCCTGATTCAGGTCTGAAATGATTTGTTTGTACACATCAGCCTTAGGAGTTCTGAAAGGACGAAGGTCATCTCCCGGTTCAACGGGTTTCAGGGTTAACGGTACATCGCCAAAAAACCGCACCAGGATAAAATAATAGTGTGCGCGCAAAAAGTAAGCTTCGCCAAGTACCCTGTTTTTCACTTTTTCGCTGATAGTCATTTCAGGAACTTTTTGCAAAATGATATTGCACCTTAGGATGCCTGGCCATGGACCACGCCATAAATCCAAAACGCCCTGGTTGTCGGAAGCAGTTACAAAATTTGCCTCATCCTGTGTTTCAATTCCATCGGTTCCGCCGCCCGCTCCAACAATGCTGTTTCCGGCCATAATATCGGTTGTCCAAATGCGCATGTTATACAGTTTCGGCCACTGCAAAGGCTGGTAAGCCCCATTAATCGCAGTTACCGCATCAGTTTCGGTCTGAAAAAAGTTGGAAGTATTGATTGAATCTTCCGGAGATTTGGAAAGAAAGTCTTCGCTGCACGCAAAAACCAGTAAGGCAAGTACCGCTATTGAAAAATATTTTTTGAGTTTCATTGTTTTTCGTTTTAAAAGGTTAGAGTCCAAGATTAACACCAATGGTAAATGTCCGCGTTACAGGATAAACATTGTTATCGATGCCACCTGCACCTATCTCAGGGTCGAACCCTTTGTATTTGGTGAACGTGTAGAGGTTCTGAGCAGAAACATACAATCTGGCAGAAGTGATGTGCGCCTTTTTCATCAGCAGTTTGGGAATCGTATAACCCAGGGTTAGGTTTTTAATCCTCAGGTACGATCCGTCTTCGATATAACGGTCTGAAGGCCTGGTATTTTTATTTGGATCGTTAAAAACCGCTCTTGGCATGGTATTGCTCGTTCCGGAACCAGTCCAGCGGTTCAGCGTTTCGGTGGTCTGGTTTTGCGCAACGGCCATCGCTTCGCTCCAGAAACGGTTGGCATTGCATACTTCATTTCCGGCAATTCCCTGAAGAAAAATGCTCAAATCGAATCCCTGAAAGGAAAAACTGTTGTTCAGTGCGAAAATAAAAGTCGGGTTTGGATTTCCCAGATAGGTACGGTCTTTATCGTTAATTACTCCATCGTTGTTCAAATCCACGAATCGGATATCTCCCGCCGATGTACGGCTGTTTGGGTCGTTCCCCGGAACCTGAACGGCATGACTGTCAACTTCCTCCTGCGACTGGAAAATACCGTCGGTTTTAAATCCGTAGAAGAAATGAATTGGCTGTCCGGCCTGAATTAAGGCCAGGTTCTGGTTCAATCCAATACTTCCGCTCGACATCGGAATGGTATCGTTAATGCTCATCACCTTATTCTGATTGAACGATACATTAAATGAGGTATTCCATGTCAGGTTTCCGGTCAGGTTTCTGGAATTAACGGTGACTTCAACACCCTTATTTTCCATTTTCCCTGCATTAATTGAGGGAACATAGACATCGGAATATCCGGTAGAAACCGGGACTGACATCGGAACCAGCATTTTGTTGGTTTTTTTCAGGTAAGCATCCACTGTCACATCAACCCTTTGATTGAACACAGTGGCGTCGAATCCGATGTTTGCCTGCTCTTGTTCTTCCCATTGTACTGATGGATTGGGCATTACTGCGGGCACCACTGCTGAAACTACATTGTTGTTAAAGTTATACTTGATCGTGTTGAGGTTTGAAGCAAATGAGTAATTACCAATCTCCTGGTTTCCGGTTACGCCATAACCTGCGCGAATTTTCAAATCATTGATGAAACTGATATTTTTAAAAAAATCTTCCTCCGAGATACGCCAGGCCAACGAAGCGGAAGGGAAAATGCCATATTTATTGCCTTCACCAAAACGTGACGAACCATCCCGACGAACGGTTGTGGTTACCAGATATTTGTCGGCAAAAGCATAATTCAAACGTCCCATGTACGAGAATAGAGCCCAACTTTCTGTGTTTCCACTTACTGTGGGTTGCTGTGTTCCGTTGCCCAACTGTTGAGTGTTGTCGCTCGCAAAATTCTGAACAGAACCGTTCATGAAATTATACCGGTTTTCCTGAGCGCTGGTACCCGCCATTACTCCAAAACGGTGTTTCCCTGAAGTTCGTTCATAAGTAAAGGTATTGTCCCACACCCAGGTCAGGTTTTTATTGTATCGCTGACCCAGATACGAATTTTCTTTTTTACTCGTATCCCATTGAAATTTAGGGCTCCATGTTCGTGAATCCCAAAAATTTGCCTGAAGTCCAAAAGTCGATTTAAATTTCAGACCCTTATAAATGTCTAGTTCTCCAAAAACAGAACCCATCAGGTTATAACCCTTTGTTGCATTCTCTACCATTTTGGCAGCACCGACCGGATTGGTGATGTCGCCATCATAAATTGGCTGGGCTATCGGGCCCGAATAATTGCCATTGGCCCTGAAAACCGGTTGGGTAGGTAAAGCAAGCATTGCGTTACGAATACTGTAATCACCGCTTGTTTTCAAATCATTGTTCAATGTCAGGCTATTCCCCAATTTTAGTCTGGAGGTCACCTTACTGTCTGTATTCAACTGAAAAGTATAACGTTTGAAGCCGGTATTGATTACGATACCTTGCTGGTCATAGTAGTTTCCTGAAACATAGTAATTTGTTTTTTCGCTGCTGCCCGAATAAGATACTGAATAGTTTTGCATCGGTGCAGTTCTGAAAAATTCTCCCAGCCAGTTGGTTCCACTACCCAAACTTTCCGGATTTGCATAAGCTGGGTTTTCCGTTACACCTGCATTGGATAGAATATCGTTGTGCAGGGCAGCAAATTGAGAGGCGTCAAGTACATCAATCAAGTTGGTAGCTTGTTGCGCTCCATAAGAATAGTTGAAATTTACCTGCGACTGTCCGGCTGTGCCACGTTTGGTGGTTACAATTACAACTCCATTGGCGCCACGCGATCCATAAATAGCTGTGGCCGATGCATCTTTTAATACCTGAAGTGATTCCACATCGTCCATGTTCAGTTGGTTCAGTCCGCTGGAAACAGGTAATCCGTCAATAACAATCAGTGGATTACTGTTGTTGATTGTTCCTGTTCCACGAATTCTGAAAGTTGCATCATCACCCGGTTTTCCTGAAGTAATTACCTGGACACCGGCAGCACGACCCTGTAATGCATCGCTAATACTAGGAACCGGCAACGAACGCAAATCACTCGCTTTTACAACCGCAACTGAACCAGTCAGGTCCTTCTTACGCTGGGTGCCATATCCTACAGCCACAACCTCTTCAATTCCAACAGTTTCTTCTTCCATTTTCACATTCACTGTTGTTTTTCCATCAACAACAACTTCCTGCCCCTTCATTCCCACAAACGAAAATTGCACAATTGCATTTTCAGGAACATTGGAAATTAAATAACTGCCGTTTCCATCAGTAATTGTTCCGTTGGTTGTTCCTTTTATTACTACCGAAACGCCAGGAAGAGGAGAATTAGAGGAGTCGGTCACTTTCCCTGAAACCGTTCTTTGCTGTTGCACATTGCCCATAAATGATGGCGCAATTACAATTTTCCGATCGGTTACCTGAAACTCAACCTCCTGATCTCTAAAAAGTTTGGTTAAAACATCTATAACCTTTTGATTTTCGGCAGAAATAGAAACTGACTTGTCGACATCAACAAACTGATTGTTGTAGATGAAAAAGTATTCAGTGTTACTCTCTATTTTTTGAAGTACATCTTTAATTTGTACATTCTTCAAGTTCAGGCTTATCCGCGTATTTTGCGAATAGGTACCGACAGCCAGCAGGCTAAAGGTCGAAATTAAAAAGATGACTGCTGTTAATTTCATAGCAAGTAATGCTTTTTTAAAGATAGACCGGAACTGGTCTATCTCGGTTTCACAATTTTTTTTCATAAATTTGAACGTTTTAAGATTAATAAATCAGTAAACCCTGCTTTGCAGGTAATCAGAACAGGGAAGCGGGCCAACGCTTTCCTGTTTTTTATTTTTGCATAGGCATTATTTAATTGAACTTTTCCCTTTTAGTGTTATTTTCCTTTTCGACATTGAATTGTCAACCTGTTTCATTGACGATTCAATGCTATAAGTCATTGGTGATGTCAAGCTTAAAATATTCAGGATTTGCTCCAGCGATTCATCTATAAACGTACCTGTAAAACGGTAATTTTCAAGTCTTTTATCGGCAATCGCGATGTCAACATTGTACCATTTACCAAGCTTATTGACTACAGTTTCAATTGGGTCGTCGTAAAATACAATTCGTCCATTGATCCATGCGGTATATTTATATAAATCAACTATTTCTGTTTTGGATAGTTTATTATCCGATTTGTTTAATGTAGCCACCTGGTTGGGTGAAAGCTGCATCAAATCCTTGCTCCCACTTTCTGATTGTTCCTGAAGCAATACACTTCCCTCAACCAGCGCAATATTCACACTTTGATTGTCATTGTATGCTTCAACATTAAAAGTTGTTCCTAAAACTTTAATGTCCAATTTATTTACCTGAACAATAAATGGCTGATCCAGATTTTTAGTAACCGAAAAATAACCTTCGCCATCAAGTAATACTTTACGCTGCGCCTGGTGATCGAATGTTTGAGGGAAACGAAGTTTACTCCCTGAATTCAGAAATACAACCGTTCCATCGGCCAGTTCGACTTTTGCCTGTGTTCCGAATGCGGCTTTAATTTCATGATAAACCGGCAGGGAAGCAGCGTTTGAGAAAATCGTACCAGTGCGTTCATTTGTCATGTAAGTATAAACTCCGGAAAAGATAATTGATAAAACCAAAACTGCCGCAACTTGCATAGCTACATTTAACCACCTTTTCGGCGATGAATTCAATCCGGTATTATTTCGGATAATTTTAAATGCATTGTGGTGATTAATTGCAGAAGGCAGAGCCAGTGAACCCGATTTTATCCAAAGTTCAACAAAGTCATTGTATTCAGAAAGATTTACTTTGCTGGCAAGTTTCCATTCTTCGAGTTCCTTTAACTCTTGATCATCAATCTTACTAGTCAACGATTTTGCAATAATAGAATATATGCGATTTATTTCGGAGTCCATTTTAATTTGTTTTTCATTCACATGACGTACGCCGGGGCGAGTAACCCTACATGCAGATGAAAATATTTTTCATGCGATTCAGAAACAATGAGAATAAAACAGTGCCACCTTTGGATTTTCTAACCTTCATCGAGGGTAGGAATTCTACGAGCTCACTTCTCAAAAGCTTTAGCGATCTTCCGATCAATGCCTCTACTCCTTTTACAGAAATTTTCATTTCTACTGCGATCTCCTTGTTTGTCAGGCTATCAAACCGGCTCAATTCAAAAGCAGTCCGGCATCTTTCTGGAAGTTTCAGAATTGATTTTAGCATCTTTTCCTCAAATTCATTTTTCGATAGTTGTTCTTCTGTAGTATTTACAGATTCATCAGGCTTGATTTTCAAGTAAAATTTTTGGCTGGTTTTCTCTTTGCGCAAATAATCGATGCTAATATTGCGAACCATGACCATCAGGTATGACAAAAGATTATCAATGGCGGTAAGGCTTTCTCGTTTTTCCCAAAGTTTGATAAATACTTCCTGCACCAGACTTTCTGCCTTGTCCTGATCCTTGATAAATGAATAAGAGAATTGGCTCAATGATTTGTAGTACTCTTTAAAAATAAAATCAAAAGCACGTTCATTCCCCTTTTGAAGTTCATTCAGGATGAATTGTTGATTGCCTTCCCTATCTTGAAACAACTTTACCATAGCTTTTGAAATCCGCCATCAAAGATATTGGATTTATCCGAAGATGGTAATTTGGAATATATGTTTTGAAATTCAGGAACCATTTGGCACTTCAAGCTCAAAAAAAAACTGATGAAAGGCGATACAGACGAGGCAGTTGCCGAAGGAGCACACGCTTTGTTCTTTCCCTGCGGAACCGGCCACATGCTTGGGACTCGCTGTTTTTACTTTCCCTTCGGGAAAGTATGTGGGTAGAAAAATGGCATTTTACATTCATGGTTTTGTCCCGTCCTGGATAAAAGATTATACTGAATTAAGCTTTCTACCCTCATTTTGTCCCTAACGGAACAATCAAATAAGACTAAAGCGTCTCAAATTCTGACAGATAAAATTTCGATTCAAATTTTTTATACGTTATTTTAGGTCAACCATTGTACATGTCTGTTAAATATTGTTAATTTTACGGAGTACCTATCTGTAACCTGAGCGTAGTTATGCCTAAAAATTCTATTGAAAGAAGAGCATTTCTTAAACTTATGAGTGCCGGCCTTGGGGCAAGTTTTTGCTCATTTCCAAGGTTTGCACAAGCATTTACGCCACCGCTCAATTTTAGCCACCTCGATTTTGTTCTGGGAAAACCTGAATGGATTTTACACGATGACGGGACTTTTGATATTTATGCAGGAACCATTCGTCTGACAAATTGCAGGCCTTCAATTAACGGACAAAGCATTTTTGCACGCAATACATTCATGGGCGATTCGCCAAAAGGTAAGCGCATCATTTATGAAGTCGCAGGCGGATTTGTTATGCTTGATCTACGTACCCATTCAAATACCATTTCAATTGGCGCCGAACTCAGCGGAATGAAATACGGACCTACGTGGTTTAATCCGCTGGGTGAAGGATATCTAACTGGTGCCACCCGATTCTTTAAACAAGGATTGGGAACGGGCGGACAAACAGGAATATTCGACATCCGGCAATCAACCAACAGAAATAATCCTGAATATCCTGAAGAACAGGCATGGTCGTACGACAGTTTTCTTATGACCGGATTGATTGCTGACAATGGCGATACTTTGTCGATTGGCGCTTATGAACAAAGTGATTTTATACAACGAAGTTCCATTTTTAACCGTCCGCGACGAAAGGGTTTGGGCGACAGCCGGTTTGGGAACGAAGCAGTCTTTTTTGAATCTGGATTTGTAATGGAGAACGTACCGCTCAAAGATGAATTCATCAAGATGCCCGATTTGTTTATTTATTATGGGAACCAGCCTTATGGAACCATGCAGAACCTTGCCTGGAGCATTTCAGAAGAAAATCAGGCACGACGTGATACCGACACCAATTATTTCTGGTCGTCCTATCAGGACTTTCGCACCTCTTTCAGCTACCAATACCTGCTCGACCAGTTAAGAATCCTCGATGAAATGAATCCCCGCGTTCCGCTGCAAACAGTACACGTAGGGCCGGGTTATTGCATTACCGGCGATTGGCTCGACACAAACGATAAATGGCCAAAAACAATGGAAGACACGGCCCGACAGATTTTCCAGCGCCGTTACCGTGCTGGAATTTATGTTGCTCCGTTTGCCGTACACGAGAAAAGCAAAACTTTCAGGAACCACCCGAACTGGATATTAAAAGACAACGGGGGTACTGCAATTGTGATGGATGAAGACGCAGATGGTAAACTTTATGCATTAGACGGAAGCCACGAAGATGTGAAAAATTACATTGGCAAAGTTTTCAGAAATTTCCGTAAAATGGGCTTTACCTATTTTGAAGTTGACTATCTGGAATGGGGTTTAAAAGATTCGTCGGAAGTTAAGCGATCAAAAAAAGGGAAATCATCGGTTCAGGTCTTCAGGGCAGTAATGGAAATAATAAGGGACGAAATTGGCGCCGGAAGCTTCATTACCGCGAACAAAACACCATTCTCTCCATTGATTGGAATTGTTGATGCTGTGAGGATCGACCGCGACCAAAGCTGGAAATGGGAAAAAGAAACCACCGGGCACATCCTTCAGGAAAGTTACAATACACAATATTTTAACAATGTTTTTTGGCAAAACGACCCTGATGTTGTGATACTGCGCGACTATAAAAACGAGTTTACAACGGATGAACAAAAAAGCCTTGCCCTTTGGAACGGATTTATGGGCGGCGCTATCGGTATTTCCGATAATTTTAAAATAATGGAAAGTGACAAATTACAAATCTGGAATTTTCTTGAACCGAGCAAACGCCCTCAAAGTGCCATTTTGCCATTCTGGGGAAACAATGTAAAAAACAAAATTGCAGTACGCAGGTACAAAAAAGAAAACGCCTGGGCAATTCTCGTACTAAATGACTCCGACCAAACTGTTTCTGAAACCTACCCGGTTTATGATTTAATCGGAACAAAAGAAGCCTGGGTTTTTTACTGGGAACCCGGATTCAGCCTGGGACTGGGAAAAGCCACCCGGATTTCAACTATTTTGAGCAGTCATGAAACAAAGCTGTATTTCCTTTCCGAAGAAAAAGAAAACCCGGGATTAAACATGTCCATTGGCGGCCGCGAATTGCGTAACAACTAAATCAGCTCAAACAATTTCTATCCCTAGTCAATTCTCTGTATAAAATTGGCTGCTTTGCTGCATTTTTCTAATTTCACACTTTTAATTTTATCCTGATGGAATTTCCCAAACTAAACATGGCAACTCCCATTGAGTTGATTAACAAATTTGCAGCAAATACGATGGTTGAAAACCTCGGCATCCGGTTTTCCGCTGTGGGCGAAGGATGGGTGGAAGCCACAATGCCTGTCGATGAGAGAACCTCGCGCCCGGGCGGACTTTTACACGGAGGCGCCAATCTGGCGCTTGCCGAAACAATTGCAGGACTTGGTTCGATGCTGACGGTTGACATCAATGAATTCGACGTTCTCGGAATTCAGGTGAGCGCCAATCATACCGGAGGAGCATCTTCAGGAATAGTTTATGCACGCGCCGAAATCGTGCATTCGGGAAACCAAACCCATGTATGGAATGTTGAAATAAAAAATGACGCCGGAAAACTGATTTCGACCGGAAGAGTGACCAATATGATTGTAAAACGGAATGAAAAATAACCTGCCATTAACTTCGGTAATCGATCAACTTCTGGAAAACAATATAGCTTTTGCCTGCTGGTTCAACCCAATGGACAACAGCCTCGGAATTGTTGCCGGCAATGCATCTGATGTTAAACTGTTCGATCGGTTCGATCAGCTAAACGGCGAAGCCGGATTTGTATTTGCTCCTTACCGTATTAACGAAAAATGTCCGGTTATTCTCCTGAAACCCACCATTTATCTTGAAGATTTTAACTCATCCGATCAGATTGATTTCAGCAACATAGCGCCTTTTAGTATAGCTGCCAAAACTGACGAACATTGCGACGGATGTACAAAGGAAGAATATATCCACACCATCGAAGAAACGGTATCCGCCATTCGCGAAGGTGATCTTTCGAAAGTAATTATTTCCAGAAAGATACCAGTTAAAAGACCTTCGAAATCACTCGCAGACATATTTTTTCAGTTACACGACCAAACACCCAACGCCTTCACTTATCTTGTAAATTTACCAGCTGCCGGAATTTGGATGGGAGCTACTCCTGAAGTGCTGATAAAATCAAACGGTAAAAATTTCGAGACTGTATCGCTTGCCGGAACTCAGGTTCGGAAAAAAGTTACCGAAGAGTATTACTGGAGTACAAAAGACATTGAAGAGCAGGCATTTGTTTCCCGATACATGTTGGATGTTTTTTTCAATTTCGACATTCATCAATACAAAACCACTGGTCCTGAAACTTTAGAAAGTGGCAAAGTCGCCCATCTGAAAACATCATTCTTTTTCCCGTCTGAAAAAATTGAAAACTGCCTCGGGAATTTTGTTGCCGAATTGCACCCAACTCCTGCGGTTTGCGGATTGCCAAAAAATATGGCCGATGAATTTATCAG
>JAUYTA010000589.1 GCA_030695265.1 Bacteroidota bacterium | reverse complement strand
TGAAGAAAGACTGTAAATATTCCCTGTTGGTGGCAACCAGCATGGGCGTTCGCATTACTCCGGTTAACGGACAACCGGTTCACAGCAGCAACCTGTTTGAAATGCAGGCTACAAGTGCAGAAACAAATGTGGCAAACATTTCCTCATCACTTGGCCTTCCGGTTAAAGTGCTGACTACCTTTGTAAAAGACAGCCCGATTGCCCTGTTTATTAAAAGTAGTCTTCGTAGCCGGAATATGGATTACGAAGGACCAGAAGTTGCTCAGGGTGATCCATGGGGATACCGCCACCAGTTCAACATTGCCGACAGTGGTTTCGGAACCCGCGGCCCGCGTGTACAAAACGACCGCGCCGGCGAAGTTGGCCGTACTTTGAACGTAAAAGATTTCGATCTGGAACGCATTTTCGGAAAAGAGGGTGTTCAGATTGTTCATCTTTCAGGATTGATTGGAGCTTTATCGCCAGAAACGACCACATTTTGTCTCGAAATTGCACGTGCTGCCAAAAAATACGGTACCCGAATTGCTTTCGACCTGAATTACCGTGCTTCTTTCTGGAAAGGACGCGACAAGGAATTGCGCGAAAGCTTTACTGAAATAGCTTCGGTAGCCGATATTTTAATTGGCAACGAAGAAGACTTTCAACTATGCCTGGGTATTCAGGGTCCTGAAGCAGGTGGAAAAGGAATTGAAGCCGAAATTGATGGATTCAAAGGAATGATCAACCGCGTAAAAGAAGCATTTCCAAATGCTTCGGTATTTGCGACTACTTTGCGTCAGGTAATCAGCGCCAACGAACACCTATGGGGCGCAATCATGCTCGAAGGCAACGAATGGCAGGTAATCGAACCACGCAAAATCACCGTTCTCGACCGCATTGGTGGTGGCGACGGTTTTGTGGGCGGTTTGCTTTATGGTATCCTGAAAGGTTGGGAACCTGAAAAATGGCCTCAATTTGGCTGGGCAACCGGCGCTCTGGCAACCACATTCCTCACCGACTATGCACAACCTGCCGACGAAGACATGGTTTGGAGCATCTGGGGTGGAAACGCGAGGGTGAAACGATAAAGGCCTCCCCCAACCCCCTCCGAAGGAGGGGGCTAAAAGAGGCTATGATTATGAAAATTTATTGAATAACGAACTAAATCCCTCCCCTTCGGGGAGGTTAGGAGGGGCTAATATGTTGTATTATGAAATAGGCTCTACGGACCTTGAATTGACCGCCGAACACCTTCGGATTGGTCTTTATCAGGCATTTTCGAAAATGGGGCCACGAAAAAAAGTGTTGGCCATTCCGCCGGATTATACCCGTTTACCAAGTCGGGCCGGTGAGTTGACCGAAATGACCTGGAATTTTTATGGCGACGCATTAACAGACGTTTTGCCTGCATTGGGAACTCATACACCAATGACCGACCACCAAATTTCTCACATGTTTGGTGCCATGCCTGCTTCGCTGATCCGCGAGCACGACTGGCGCAACGATGTCGTAACAGTTGGCACTGTTCCTGCCGAATTTGTGAAAGAAGTTTCGGGTGGTGCCGTTGAATTCCCATGGCCCGCACAGGTCAACAAATTGCTGATTGATGGCAACTTTGATCTGATTTTGTCGATCGGGCAGGTTGTTCCGCACGAAGTAGTGGGAATGGCCAACTACAACAAGAATATTTTCGTCGGAACCGGCGGTGTGGAAGGCATCAACAAAAGCCATTTTGTCGGCGCAGCTTATGGAATGGAGAAAATGATGGGTCATGCCGACACGCCTGTTCGCCGCATTTTCAATTATGCTTCGGATAACTTCACCCAACACATGCCAATTGTATATGTGCAAACGGTAGTTGGACTGGATAAAACCGACGGCAAAATTAAAACACGCGGATTGTACATCGGCGACGATTTTGAAGTGTTCGACAAAGCGGCCAAACTGGCTTTACTGGTGAACTTCGAAATGCTGGATAAACCGCTGAAAAAAGTGGTGGTTTATCTTGATCCTACCGAATTTAAAAGCACATGGCTGGGCAACAAATCAATTTACCGAACCCGCATGGCAATTGACGATGACGGCGAATTGATCGTTTTGGCTCCTGCCCTGAAAGAGTTCGGCGAAGACAAGGAAATCGATCGCCTGATCCGCAAATACGGTTATTTCGGAACTCCCGCAACTTTGAAATTTTGCGACGAAAACGAAGAACTTCGCAACAATCTGAGCGCTGCCGCACATCTTATTCACGGCTCTTCGGAAGGACGTTTCAATATTACTTATTGTCCGGGAAAAGGAACAGAAAACTTAAGCCAGGCTGAAATTGAAAGCGTTGGCTTTAAATACGCTGACATTGACGAGGTAACTGAAAAATATGATCCTGTAAAATTACGCGATGGGTATAATGTGATGGACAATGGAGAGGAAATCTTCTACATTTCAAATCCGGCATTGGGACTTTGGGCGTTTAAAGACCGGTTTAAGTATTAGAAGCCCATCCCAAAAGCCCCTCTAAATCTCCCCGAAGGGGAGACTTAAAAGAAGCCTCATACCAGACCCTTCTCAAAAGGATAAGGGAGTTCGGCAGTAAAAACGCTGAACACTAAAGCATTATAAATGAATAAGCCGATTCCAAAAGATAAATCTACTAGTGCCGTTTCTTTCTCCCCTCCTTCGGAGGGGTTGGGGGGAGGCTTATCATGGGGAATTATTGGCTGCGGAAATGTGACCGAACTGAAGAGTGGTCCGGCTTTTAACAAAGTGGAACATTCAAGGTTGGTGGCAGTAATGCGCCGTAATGCTGCTTTGGCTAAGGATTATGCAGAGCGGCATGGCGTTCCGAAATGGTATTCCGATGCCAATGAGTTGATCAACGATCCGGAGGTAAATGCAGTTTACATTGCTACCCCACCCAACACCCATGCATCGTATGCCATTGCTGCCATGAAAGCCGGTAAACCTGTTTACGTTGAAAAGCCAATGGCGCGTAATTATCAGGAATGCAAGGAAATGATCCGTGTTTCGGAAGAAACCGGTATGCCTTTGTTTGTAGCTTATTACAGAAGGTCATTACCCGCTTTCCTGAAAGTGAAAGAACTGGTTGAAAATGGAATCATTGGAAAACCGTTGACTGTAAATATTCGGTTACACAAATCTTCCGGAGAAAAGGACCAGTTTCCTGAAATGCAATCCTGGCATATTGATCCGGAGATTGCCGGAGGCGGGTATTTTTTCGACTTAGCTTCTCATCAGTTGGATTACCTCGATTTTTTATTTGGTCCAGTGGTGCAGGTTTATGGAATAGCTGTTAATCACGCGGGTTATTACAAAGCAGAAGATACAGTTACCGGAACATTTCTGTTTGGAAACGATGTAATTGTAACAGGAAGCTGGTGTTTTGTAGTTTCAAAAGGAAGCGAAGAAGACATCATCGAAATTTCGGGAACCAAAGGAAAACTTACCTTCTCCAGCTTTCAGCATGGCGATGTAAAACTGACCACTCCTGAAGGAACGGTTAACTTCAGTTTCCAAAATCCTAAAAACATTCAACACAATTTGATTGATCAGGTTGTAAAAACATTGCGAGGGGAAAGTGAATGTGTGAGCACCGGAAAGACAGCCGCCC
>JAUYTA010000587.1 GCA_030695265.1 Bacteroidota bacterium | reverse complement strand
GGAAGCTACGAAGACATTGCACTTGATTTTATGAATACCGATATCGATGTATTTATTGGTGGCGGATACAAACATTTTGCCCAACGCAAAGACGGCAGGGATCTGACCAGGGAACTTCAGCACAATGGATATCAGGTACTGCGCGAGATGGATGAAATTGCCAAAGTGAAATCAGGTAAACTTGCCGGTTTAATTGCTGACGAGCACAACGAGGTTTACCCAAAACGTAAAATGGACTTGCCACTGTCAACTGAAACAGCTTTAAATATTCTTAGCCAGAACAAAAAAGGATTTTTTATCATGATTGAAGGATCGCAGATCGACTGGGGCGGACACGCAAACAATACCATCTATATTGTGAACGAGACACTTGATTTTGATCGCGCGGTTGGAAAAGCCCTTGAATTTGCTTCGAAAAATCGTGAAACGCTCTTAATTGTTACTGCCGACCATGAAACCGGTGGAATGGCAATAGTTGGTGGCGACATGAAATCAGGAATGGTAAAAGGGGCATACACAACTGGTGGACATTCTGCAATTATGGTTCCTGTTTTCGCCTATGGTCCCGGCGCCGAAAATTTTACCGGCATAATGGAGAATACCGATATCCCTAAAAATATCATGAAGTTACTGGGATTATAACCCACTCAATAGCCGGCTCAAGTAAAAAACTATGACTGAAATTATAACATTCAGTCATAGTTTTTTGCTTTTAAAGCCAATATATAGGATTTGCTAAGCCAAGGAAACTCACAATATTCGATGACAACTTCAGAAAAATAGCTAACCAAAACTAATTTTCAAAATCTGGAATATGAATGCAACGTAGAAGCATTCACAGATAATTCGGAAGAGGAATAGAATTCTGAATTCAGCGAACCATTTTGCCCCAAACCGGACGACCTGCTGAGGTAAGACCGGATAAAATTAAGGTCGCCTTTCGGGGCGTACCTTCCCAGTTATAACCATCGCGGACAATCAATTTTTGATTTCCGATCTGCAACACTTTCTTCTCACTGTCGAGTGTCCATTGCCCGGTAAAAGCTCCGGCTGCAGCGCCATTTGAAGAGATACGTAGTGTGACCGGCTTTTGAATCGCTTTGTACTGGTATTCCATAACAATCACTTCGTACTCTCCGGCAACTGCGTCAGCATTAAGCGCGAGTTGCGGAACGTCGGCATAACGTTCGGGCATTACAACCGGCCAGCCGTCTTCTGTCCAGAAAATTTCACGTACATTCCCCATCATTATCGCATTGGATACATTGATACCGGGCACTCCTTCAGGCAATCGGCCCTGCGATGTGTAATACCATTGTTTTGTATCCGGATTCTGAAACACTCCGCAATGTGAAATGCCGACCCATCCGGTATGGTTGTTAAAAGCATAAGGATGTGTCAACATGGGCCAGCATTCGGCGCCATTGGTAATGTTTTGACCGTCGATTCCGAGGAATGGTCCGGTAATCGTTCTGGAGCGCGCCACGCGGGTATTGTATGCCACCGATAGTTCATCGTAGGCCAGGAAGAGATAATAATATTTGGTAACCGGATTGTAAATTATTTCCGGGGCTTCCAATGCCTGCCAGCGGTTATTGTTTACATTTCCGCGTCCGGCAATTCGCGCGCCGTAATCATTGCTGCTTTCCCATTTATCAGGTTTGCCGGATACCGGATTTACCTGAACCGCTGCAATGCCCGAATGCCACGATCCGTAAATCAACCAGTGTTCGCCTTCAGGAGTAACAATAAAACTTGGGTCGATGGCATTGAACCTGAAATATCCGTTCCAGTCGTTTCCACCTGAACGATTGTAATCTACCACACCATCAGGTTCTGAACAAACCACCATTCCCTTGTCGGTCCATAAATTTGTTGCAAGATCGTCTGATTCGGCCAAACCGATGAATGCCCGCTCTGTCCACGATTTATTGGTGTCGCTGCCTACGATCGGATTGGTAACCACTACACTGTAATACAAGCGATATTTGTTGCCCACTTTCCTGATACAAGGCGCCCAAAAGCCATAATCAGGATTTTCGATGGGTGGTAAGGCGGGATTCATCCGTGCCCGTTTGTGGTTCAGCGAATCTTTCACCCAGGAAGGAACAGTCTGAAAAGTCATTCCCAAAAACTCCCAGTTCACCAAATCTTTCGACCGCCGGTAAGGATAATGGCCATGTCCGTTGTGTGCATTTCCATAGGAAGCATCGGTTTGATACATGTAGTAATATTCGCCGCACTTTTCAACCGAAGGGTCGTGCACATTGGCCAGATTCCATTGCGCTTTGGTTGTCCATCCTGAAAAAGGAGCGTAATTATCCGCATAAGCTGGTCCTGTAAATGAATCATTTCTGGTATTTACTACCGGCACCACCACGACCGGATCTTCTGGTACTGGCGTGTCCTCCTTCTTTCCGCAGGAAGTTGCCAGAAAAATAAATCCGAATGCCAGTAGTAAATTTGAATGTTTCATTTTCGACAATAAATAGTTCCTATTCCTTATTTTACGATTTTTCCTTTTAACATCGTGAATGAATGCGGAGGAAATGAATAAGTAAACTTATCTGTAGTTTTTACTTTGATTGCCGGTTTGTTCACCGTTTGAACCGCAGTTTCTCCAAAGTTGTTTTCCGATTTAATGTCCGGGCCATTTACTTCAAATACTTCAAAATCGCCGGTAAACTTGCCTTCCTGCGAAATCAAATCCGTAGTAATCGCCTTGTCTTTGTTTCGGTTGAGAACACAAACCACCACTTCGTCCTTGTTGTAGGTTGCTGATACATCCAAATACGGAACATCAGTTTGTTTGGTTTTTGATTCTCCCAATCCAAGCGAGAACTCTTCGGTATCATACGTTTCACAATCGACCAAAACATCGAGTGCCGTTCCGTGTACATTTTGGGCAAACAACTGCATCGGATAATAGATGGTTTGTTTGAACATCCCTTTTTCGTTGGTGAAAATCGGGGCGATTACATTTACCAATTGTGCCATATTGGCCATTTTTACAATGTCGGCATTGCGGATAAATGCATTTAGGAAACCAGAAATTACAAGCGCATCTTCCAGATTGTAGTGTTCTTCGAGTGCGCGTGTTCCGGCCATCGTATCTTCGCTGCGGGCGCGGTACCAAATGTTGTACTCGTCCCAGGCGATGTAAATTGGCGGACGGTTTCCGCGGTCGGCATTTTCCATTTCACGGTCGATCAGACCTTTTACCACGCGGGTGCGCTCTTCCAAAACCAAAGGGGTAGATACGAAATTATAGTAATTGTCGTCCGGATTTCCCACGTACATGTGCAAGGCAATGTAATCGACCACATCACGAAGTTCCTTTAAAATGGTAGCATTCCATTCGTTCGGATCGGCATTTGGGCGGTAATTCGACGAACCGGCTGCAATGAGTTTTATATCGGGTGAGGTCAGCTTCATCAGCTTTGCAGCTTCGCGGGCTTTTTTGCTGTAATCTTCAGCATTCATGTGTCCCATCTGCCAGAAACCGTCCATTTCATTTCCCAAACTCCAGTATTTAATATTGTGTGGTTCGGGGTAACCGTTCTTTTTCCGGAGTTCGGCGAAATACGGACCGCTTTTCACGTTGCAGTATTCCACCCATTGCTGGGCTTCTTCAATCGTTCCGGTTCCCATGTTCACCGAGAAATAAGGTTCGGTTCCCATGCGTTTGGCGTATTCCATAAACTCGTCGGTACCAAAACGGTTCGATTCCAGTCGAGCCCATGCCAGTTCCATTCGTGCCGGGCGTTGGTCTTTCGGGCCAATTCCATCCTGCCAGTGGTAATTCGAAACAAAATTTCCACCCGGATAACGGGTAATCGATACGTTCAAATCTTTCACCGCATCGAGCACGTCAAGCCGGATTCCTTTTTCATCGGACAAAGGCGAACCTTCTTCGTAAATTCCGCCATAAACACAGCGGCCAAGGTGTTCCACAAAATTTCCGTAGAGATGTTTGTCAACCTCGCCAATTTTGCGGTCAATATCAATTTTTATCCGTGCATTTTGTGCTCCGGAATGCAGCACAAAGCCAATTAAGACAAACAGTAACAGTGGTTTAAT
>JAUYTA010000586.1 GCA_030695265.1 Bacteroidota bacterium | reverse complement strand
GCGGAGTTTACCTGAAATTCGATACCCAAAAGGAGAAAACAATTCTGATGAAAGTGGGCATTTCGTATGTCAGTGAAGAACAGGCCAAACTCAACATTCAGGAAGAATTGCCACACTGGGATTTTGACCGGGTGGCGAACGAATCTTCCGAAGAATGGAACAATTACCTGAGCCGTATTGAAATTGAAGGTGGAACACTTCAGCAGCAACGCCGGTTTTACACCGATTTGTGGCACGCATTGCTTGGCCGCCGAATCATCAGCGATGCAAACGGCAAGTATTGCGACATGACCGGCGCCGAACCACGCACCGGACAAATTCCGCTGGACGAAAAGGGAAAACCGCTTTTCAACCACCACAATTCCGACTCGTTCTGGGGTGCGCAATGGACCATCTCTACGCTTTGGAGCCTTGTTTATCCGCAAATAACCAGCGACTTTGTGAACTCCATGCTGATGATGTACGACGATGGCGGGCTGATTCCAAGAGGTCCGGCCGGTGGAAATTACACGGCGGTGATGACCGGCGCTTCTTCAACTCCATTTATCGTTGGAGCTTACATGAAAGGTATCCGGAATTTTGACGCAGCGAAAGCTTACGAGGGCATGAAGAAAAATCACCTGCCCGGTGGAATGATGGGAAAAGCTGGTTACGAGCACAATACAGCTATTGGCGGAGGAATTGAATATTACATCGAACGTGGTTACGTTCCCTATCCGTTGCTTCCAAAAATGGGATTTCATCAGGAAGGCGCTGCCCAAACATTGGAATACGCTTCACAGGACTGGTGTCTGGCACAAATGGCTCAATCGCTGGGGAAACAGGAAGACTACGACTATTTCATGAAACGCTCGTCGAACTGGAAAAACCTGTACGATGCACAAAGCGGCTGGATTCGCCCGAAAGATCTGGAAGGCAAATGGAAAGACCCTTTCGATCCGTACCAATATCAAAATGGATTTGTGGAAGCGAATGCCGCGCAAACCACGTGGTTCGTTCCGCAGGATTTGAAAGGTTTGGCCGAACTTATGGGCGGAAAAGATAAAATGG
>JAUYTA010000580.1 GCA_030695265.1 Bacteroidota bacterium | reverse complement strand
AAATCCCTGCATTACCATTTTCATGATTGTATTGGACGATGCAATTGTTTCGAGGCATCCGCGTTTTCCGCAAATGCACAGATCGCCGTTTTCAACCATCGGAATGTGCGATAATTCACCTGCAAAGCCTTTGTTACCGCTGTATAGCTGGCCATTCACAATAATTCCAAGTCCGAGTCCCCAGCTCCAGTGAATGAAGATAGCATCTTTGTAACCTTTGCCTGCCCCAAAATTAAACTCTCCGTAAGCATGCATCCGGGCATCATTGTCGATATAAATTGGTTTGTTGAACCGGTTTTTCAAGTCGCGGCCAATGTTTTGCCGCCGTTTATCTTTTATCGTATAGTTGATGCCTGCTTTAGAATCAATCAAACCCGGCATGTCAACACCCAGACCGTAAACTTTTTCGTTGGGGATTTGGTTGTCAGCCATGAGCGTTTGGGCGGCCTGAAATATTTTTTCAACCAGGTCCGGATCGTCAATATTGGTGTTGACTAATATTACCGGAGTCACAAATTTATTGTAACAATCACAAATCACCATACTAGCATTGTAACGGGCAAAATCGCACGAAATGACATAGAAACGATCTTCCGGCAAGCCAAATAAATTTGGTTTCCGTCCTCCGCTCGATTCACCAATTCCGATATTTTTCACATATCCCTGCATCATTAAATCATTCAATAATACAATGCAGGTTGGTAAGCTTATTTTAAGCCATTTGCTAAGGTCAGGTGCAGATAAGTTCCCGTTTGAGTGAAGCAAACTGAGAATTCTTTTTTTCTGCCTGACCTTGTTCAAATCGGTCGCTGATAAATTGGGGGATTGGAGTTCATTGACAGGTTCCATATTTTCTTCCTTTATTAAAAAACAAAGTAAATGATATCAATAACACAGGCAAAGATATTTAAATATTTTACGAAGTATTACATTTTCATTAAATTATTGACATACTTTATAACATATTTTAACGAATTACTGTATTTCAGCAAAATAGAAGAGCTGTTTGTCTGAATAAAAATTTGGGATAGAATAGAAAAATGGCAATACAGACTTGAATGAGATGATATATCAACGGTGCTCTGCACCTAAAAATGCTTGCTTTATAATACCCATACCAAACGTTATAGAGCAAAAAAATAGCAGGTTGGAATCATTTTTTTCTGATTCCGGCCTGCTATTTTTCTGCAATAAAATTAAAACCCTAATCCTCCGGACTCATTGGATTTATGTAGCTGATCTTTTGGTTCTGTTCAAAATCATACAATGTGAGGATGCGAAGTTTGTAATAGGCTTCCCAGTAGGTTTGCAGCGAACGTATATAATCGCGCTTGGCATTTTCGCGCTCTGAAAGCGAAATATTCAGATCGGTAATACTGATTTCACCATTCTGAAATTGTTTTAAGGCAATCTGGTAGCCATTTTCCGATACTTTATCCGCTTCTTTTGCAGTCGTAAGCTGATCTTTCATCAAACTGAACTGTTCAACCTGAACTACAACGCTTCGTTCAAAATCTTCGCGGTCTTTCTCCACGTCGTAAATAACCAGGTCGCGCTGCGATTCAGCCAGTTTAACTGCCGAAGCCGACTGTCCCCAATCAAGTATCGGAATACTCAGGGCGAGTTTCAAGGTTTGTTGACGTTCAGGCTGATCGTAAACGCCAGCCATTGTTTCAGCGCTATTCGACAATCCGTAACTTCCCTGAAGTGTTGCACTTAATCCGGTGCTTCGTTTGGCATTCAGTAAATCGCGGTCGGCTATAATCAACCGGCGTTTATATTCCGAACCTTCCTTGCGGTTCAGCTTTGACTCTTCCAATGCTTTTTCCTGGTCAATGTCAAACAATGTAATATTCAGTGGCATTTCCAATTCGATCTGCTGATCCTGTGGAATTCCAACATACGATTTCAGTTCGAAATCTGCATTCTTTAAATCCATACTTGCCTGATTCAATGCTTTTTGTGCATTCAAAACAGCCAGTTCGTTGCGCGCAAAATTATTCTCCGAAATTGTCCCAAGGTCTTTCTTTGTTTGTGCAATTTTCAGGTTATTGTTGCTGTTTTTCAGGTTGCTTTCAGCCAACTTGTAGTTGGTTTGCACCATTAAATACCTAAAAAACCGATACACGGTGCTCAACGAAATTTCCTCAATCGATTCTATAAAATCTTTCTGTGCTTCATCGTAAATAAGCGGTTCTGTTTTTTCCTGCCATTTCATCCAGTTGATCGAAAAAATTGGTTGGGTAAAACCTACAGAAAACGGACTTCCGGAAAACCTAACGATGTCCTTGTTGTAATCCTGAAACCTGTATGCCGAAGTGGAGGCATAAACATAAGTTCCTGTGAACGGAATAGACTGGTTGAGTGAAAGCCGCGCTGATGTGGCAAGGTTGGTAACCTGCTTAAATTCCAGACTTCCATCGGGCTGAGTAACGCCAACTGTTGATTTTGTAAAATCAGGGAGATTGCCTGAAATAACCAATTGAGGGCGATACTTTGTTTTATAATTCTTCCACCTCCAGTAATAATTCTCGTTGCGGTTTTGTGCGTATTTTACAGCCGACGATTGCTCGATTGCCAAAGACACAACATCCTTAAGTTCAAGACCATATCCATTCATATCCTGAGCCCGGACATTCATAAATGGAATCATTAAGAGCCAAAGGAAGATCCCGGATAAGCTCAATTTTTTATTTGTTCGCTTCATCTAATTATTCTTCTCCGTTTTTTTTGTTTGCATACGAAAAGGCGAATCAGTTAGAATTACCTCTTCACCTTCACTTAAACCTGAAATTACTTCCTGATAATCAGCACCTTTAATTCCAAAATAAACAGTTCTTGGCATCATATTTCCTGAGTCGAGCACATAAACAGTTTGTTCGGCATTGGCTTTAAAATTATTGTTTGCAGTAATACGCAGTACCTCGGTCTTGATCGATTTTAAAACCTGAAGTTTAATGGATTGATTGGGAATCAGCTTCGGATTATTGCTGTTTTCAAGGTGAACATTGAACTGAATTTTGTTATCGGCAACCGTTGGTGTAACATTTCCGATTGACCCAACCAGTCTTTCATTTTCGGCGATGGCAAAAACGGGGTTTCCGGTTTTTACAAATTCCGAAAGTTTTTCATCAATTAATCCCTTGATTTTAAATGTAGTAAGATCAGACATGGTAATCAGCATCTTGTCGCTGCCAACTTTTTCGCCTTTTTTTCCTGAAACAGACAAAATTATTCCGTTTGATGGCGCTTTGATATTTAGTTTGCCGAGCATTTCAATCTTATCGGCAAGTTGCTTTTTCTGAATCTCAATTTGTAAATTCAGACCGTTCTCTTCGGTTTTCATTTGCTTTAAACGGATCGCATTTTTTTTCAGCACCATGTCAAGATCTTTTTCGGCCAGTACCAGATTTTGCTTGGTCTCGGCCATTTTCGCCGGCGATATGCCGCCCACGCTCAGCAATTGTTCTTCATCTGCCAACTGGGTCTTGATGGATGCGATTCTCAACTTTTTCACTTCAACATTGTAATCGAGATCTATTCGCGCCATTTGTCCTTCCAGTCGCGATCTTTCGAGCGAATTGGATTTTACTTCCAGCTGATCAGTAATCAGGTCGATTTCATCGCGGGTAGGTTCGTCGTCGAGTTCAATAATTATCTCTCCCTTCAATACACGACTACCCGCTTCCTTATTTATTTTCCGGATGATGCTGTTGTTTGGGCTAAGCAATATTACCTCATTCTCAGGTTCAACAACGCCGGTAGCCTCGATGGGGATAAATACCTGCCCACGATCGACAATAGAAGTCTGATATTTTTTTGAATCAGAGGTCAGAAATGAAGGAATTCCAAAGATTTGAAAAAAAATGAAAAGCAATACGATTACAGACAATACGAGAACTGCAATCAAGAGTCCTTTCTTGTTATTCATGGTTAAATAGTTGTTGGTTAAGGTCAAGCATCAATTCTATCCTGTTGATTATAAACAGTATAAGAATTACGCAATTCGGTTATAAAAGTAGCTGATTCTTTTGGTAAAAACCATAAATAACCGTCAAAAAAATCAAATTGGCATTACTGAGCCCACTCAGAAAAGTCATCCGATGAATGTCTTTACAAAGAGTTTCTCTGATTACAATCTGGTAATCTGGCATTTACGAATTCATCGGATGACTAATCCCGGGTGATTATTTTACCAAAAAATCAAATTTTTTCTGCCCTTCCAAAAATCCTTCCAGCCGGTCTCCAATTTTCACAGGCCCCACTCCGGCAGGAGTTCCGGTATAAATAAGATCGCCAATTTTCAGTGTAAAATATTTCGAAACGTGTGAAATAATATTCTCAATCGAAAAGATCATCAGTGCCGAGTTTCCTTCCTGAACGGTTTTCCCATTGATGTCGAGCCTGAATTGGATGGCATTTCTATCTGGCAACGATTCTACTGGCACAAATTCAGGACAAATAACAGCCGAAAAATCAAAAGCTTTGGATTTTTCCCATGGCAAACCTTTGTCCTTCAATTTGTTCTGAAGGTCGCGGGCAGTAAAGTCGATCCCAATGCCAATTTCGTTGTAATAACGGTTTGCAAACTT
>JAUYTA010000551.1 GCA_030695265.1 Bacteroidota bacterium | reverse complement strand
TTAAATCGGGACGTATCTATCGATTCCACCATCCGGGCCTCCCTAAAATAAACAAGAAACGAAACTTCCCGCCTGACAAGCTAAGTTGGCAATGTCAAAAAAAAAGATTTTGAATAAATCCTTTTTAATTTTTGTCTCTTTTTGGAGAAAGAAAAAATAGTTCTATATTTGCAACGCTGTTTTCAAAAGCACTAAACAGTATGTTCAATCCAAATTATTGCGAGAATAGCTCAGTTGGTAGAGCACGACCTTGCCAAGGTCGGGGTCGCGAGTTCGAGTCTCGTTTCTCGCTCTTTTTAAGGAGGCCCGGATGGTGGAATCGGTAGACACGCAAGACTTAAAATCTTGTGACCATTGGTTGTGCGGGTTCAAGTCCCGCTCCGGGTACCATAAAAAAAAGCACTTCAGGAAACTGAGGTGCTTTCTTCGTTCAGGGTGCAGAAGTTTTAAACTTCCGGATTTACCACATTGAAAAAATGCGATTAAAAAATTATTGCTGCTGTATCTACAGCCTGGAAAAAACCCGAAACTTTGCCATTCTTAAACGTCCAGGTGTGTGTGGCATTTGCCTTAAATTGTTTGCCGGTGGCTTTCCATGTTCCTTTATAATAGCCTACCATAACAATCTTATCGCCGCCGTCAACGAAATCGCTAGTTTCGATGTTAAATCCTTCATAGTATTCAGGAATATTGGCGAAAACACCTTCAACAATTGCCTGCGCACCAATGTAAATTCCGTTTCCCTTTACAAAAGGAAATCCGGTACATTCTGCCCATTCAATGTCGGGTTGCCAAATAGCAATAACCGCTGCTACATTACCTGCTGCAAAATCTCTATAAGCCTGTTTTAAAAGTTCTAAGTTGTTCATGATTTTAATTTTTAGATTAACATTTAATTATCTCACCATCATTTCCAGTTTTCCAATTTTTACTTCCTTCCAATCCCTGGTTTTCAAACCTTCCTTTACTGCGAGTTGAGTCGTTAAATCCATATCGCCACCAGATCCTTCCATAAACGCAGCCAACTGTGCAACATCGTTGTACATGCTAACAGTAATGTGCGTTCCATACGATTCGCTTCCGGCGGGTAAGATAGCCTGAAGCAATTCCCAGCTACCTTTTTTACCGTCATCGACCATTTGTTGGTGCCAGGGTTTGAAAATTTCTGATTCAACTTTTTCATAGCTGTCATCCAATTGCTTCATGATATCCATGGTAATCATTGTTCCGACTTTCATCGTAAAGTCTCCTTTAGTGCCGTCAACAACTCTAATCAACACCTGATGTGCCATGTCTCTCGACTTTCCGGTTTTATCATACATGGCTGTCAATTCCTGATCTGTCATTTTAGGATATGCTTTTTTTGCATATGCTATCACATCCAATGATCCGATAGCCTGCAACATATCTTTTAGGCTGGTAAAAATTGTTACCGTTAAAAATTGCGATCCTTGCTCTGTGCCTGAAGGAGTTAAGGACCAGAGATCCCATCCAGTAATTGATTTATCGGCGACGCGTTGTTTGTGGATGCCTGACCAGAATTCTTCAACCTGCCAGTAGTTAGATCCTTGGTCTGCCTTTACGCGCATAAACTCAAATAATAAATACTGAGGAGGCGTTTTCTCCTGAGATTTAGCACTGAATGTTAATAGAACGACTAAGCATAATGCGATTAATTTTTTCATAGTGTGATTTTTTAATGTTAAAAATTGATTCAAGATGTTTAGCTCTAAGATTTTTAATGGTACAATCAGTCCATGTCTGATTGTGGTTTTGATTGATTAAATGGAAGTGTGATGTGCACTGTTATTTGAATAAACCCTTTACGGAGTTTGAAGAATATAATTTTAGGAGGATTAATCCATTATCTGTCTGAAAAGTATCTGTTAATCGATGGAGTAATCATTTTTAGATAAAATTTAATGTGCTTTACGCAATCAATTTTAAAATGTTCGGAAATAAAGACCTAAATATCTTAATATTATTTTAAGACAATTTCGAGGCATTTATTTTTACTCTCTGGTGCGGAAGTTAAAAACTTCCGGTTTTATACACTTCAAAAGAAAATACGATTAAAATCGCTTCACCCAATCGCACAGGCAATAAAAAACCCACATAAAAAAAGCGTTCGAAATTTTCTTTCGAACGCTTTACTATTAATATTTGTAGTCAGTCCGGGTGCTACTCAAAGTCGCGCCCAGACTTCAAAACTTGAATTAGGACATCTTGAATAATTTTAAAAACTTGCCGGGAATAGGAGTGTCGAACCGAAACGCTTTTCCGGTAACAGGATGTTTAAACGCTAAAACCCGCGCGTGAAGTCCCATCTGGCCAATCGGATTCAATTTGCCTCCGTATTTTTTGTCGCCGGTAACCGGAAACCCAAGTTCTTTCATGTGAACCCTAATCTGATTTTTTCGTCCGGTTTCAAGCTTCACATCAAGCATTGAAAAAAGTTTGTTCGATTTCAGCACTTTGTAATGGGTAATTGCCTTTTGACCGTCATCCGGAGTCTGGCTCGAATACATCACCATCGCTTTGTTTTCCCTTAACCACGAAGTGACAGTTCCTGCCGGAGTTTCAACACAACCCTCCACCACCGCAATGTAAGATCTTTCAATAATGGCATTGTTCCAGTCCTGTTGTAATACTTCCTGAACTCGCTTGCTTTTCGCGAACATCATCAGGCCTGAAGTGTCGCGGTCGAGGCGGTGAACAATGAAAATCAGGTGTTTGGGATTCGTTTTCTTGACATATTCGCTCAAAATGCTGTAAGCAGTTTTTTGCTTCTCCGTTTCAGAAGCCATTGATAACATGCCACTTGCTTTATCGATTACAATGATATCTGCATCCTCATGTACAATTCGTAATCCTCTGAACCGGGGTTTTTCATCCGACTTCTTTTTGTTGAGGAATACCATCTGACCTCTTTTCAGAGGATGGTCAAATTTGGTCGTAACCATATCGTCAACAGTTATCTGCTTGTGGGCCAATAGCGATTTGATGGCTGTACGGCTTTTCTCCGGAAATTTCTCTATCAGGAATTGCAATAATTCCGAAGGGCCGGTGACCTTCAAGGCTATTTCCTTCAAATTTGCTGCCTGAAAAGTTGATTTTTTATCTGGGTATTTCATCCGAAAATATCGTTATTAATTTGTTGATTATTTAAGTGTTCGAATGGAACTCTCATGCCAGAAAGCGTCCACTTCTAACTAAATTTTCATCCTCTTTTTGCGCCGCCTCCATCGAATTAATTCAGCGGCATGTTCGTTTCATATTTTTATTTCTAAACCACATAGGCACATAGAAAACATAGCTATTATTTTTCTATGTGAGCTATCCCGACAAATCAGCGATTTTTCAGGTGGTTTCCATTTTAGTGTATGTTGCATAATCTACTCATTTAGAATTGGTTAATCAGTTATTCAGTAGAATTAAATATGGCGGAATTTTTTATCACTAATAAGGGAATAAGGTTGCTTTTTCCCTGTTAGCCTTTCTACTGAGATACTGTGATTATTTCCAAATTTTTCTCGACATTTATTTCCTAATTTTTCTTTTTTTATCTTTGACAAGCAGAAAGAAGGCTTCAGTCGATTCGTTGAACCGAAGTCTATCTAGTGGCGGAGAATTTATTCTCCGCTTTTTTCTTTTGCTTCACAAAAGAGCAGAAAGAAGGCTTAGTCTTCATCATTACCCGAAGTTTATCAAGCCTGCCTCCATTTATAATCAGGGATGAATTCTTCATTTTTCTTCCACAGGGTATATATCAATATTAACAATTTCCGCATTACAGCAACGATTCCTTGCTTTTTATAAGTATGGGTTTCCATTATTCGTTCATTAAACGATTTCATCTTTTCGTTAAACCTAATTGCTGACAGGGCGGGCATGTATAGTGCAGTCCTTATATCAGCGTTCCCTTTTTTTGAAATCCAGGTTTTCCCATTGTGGTTACCCGATTGATTTTCTACAACATCTAAACCCACATAGCTTATTAATTGGTTTATATTTTGAAAAAGAAAAAAGCCTCCGGTTTCCGCAATTATCTTCACTACTGTCATTACGCCAACACACTTTATGGTGGCAACTTTCTTTATTTTTCCAGATAGTTCCTTGTCAGCATTTACTGTAGTTTTAATATCTTTTTCTATTTCATCCAGTTGGTTGGTGTAGAACTCGATTGTGCTTTGTAAGCGTTCTATTACCCTTGCGTTTTTATCATGGGAATGTTTGGCTGCATGTAAGCGGTTCTTTGCCTCTGATTTGCTATTGGTCAACGTATTTGCTTATTTCAGCCGAGAAGTATACCAGTAGTTCAGTCCAAAAGTATACCATTTTAATTAAATAAAAAGGGTAGTACTCTTCTGATCGGGGTACCCCGATCAGAAGAGTACTGGCGACCGGATTT
>JAUYTA010000548.1 GCA_030695265.1 Bacteroidota bacterium | reverse complement strand
GCATTTTTGCTGTTGACAGCACATTGTCAGCCAATGCTTTTTCAGCTTTTGCAACCGCTTCGTTGTAAGCTGCATTTTCAGTAGAACTGTTGATTCCGGCAAGCTTTTCATCAATTATTTTCTGATCGATTTCCCTTAGCCGTATTTCAGGATAAGCTTCGTTGGGTTTTACCAGCAATGCTTCGGTGTAGGCGGCTTTCGAATTTTGCCAGTCAGATTTATTGAAGGCATCGTCTCCATTTTTAATGGCAAGGTCGTAGGCTGTATTTCGCTGTTTAATAATGTTTTGTATATCAATTATTTGTTTCTTCGGATATTCTTCGATCGATTTTATGCCAGATGCATTCCGGTATTCAGCAATTGCTTCTTCCAGTTTTGATGCGCCAAACAGTTGGTCCGCTTTTTCAATTGAAACCTGGTATTGTTTGTTCTGACTATCCATTGCCCGGAGTTGGTCTTCAAGGGCAGTAATCATCTTCTGAACATTGCTTCTTTCGTCAGGTTTGATACTGATTGCCTCATTGTATCTTTGAATGGCCAACTGATATTGTTTCGACTGTTCCATTTCTTTTCCTGAAGCAATGGCCCTGTTGAAGGCTTCATCCCTTACTTTCATCAAGGAATCCCTCATCGCCTTTTGCTGCTCGAGCATGCTGATTTCTGCCCGCTTGGCGATTAGTTCATCAATTTTACTGATCTGGTCCTTCGGATATTTTTCGTTTGGCAAAACACTTAGTGCATTGGAATAATAAGTTCTTGCTGCTTTGTACTCTTTTTCGGCGAATGCCTTATCCGCAACAGCAAGTTCATTGTTGTACTGTTCCCTGTTGGCTTTTTCTCTTGCCAGTCGCTGTGCTTCTTCCAAAGCGGCAAGCCTTGCTGTTTCTTCCAACTGCGCAATCATGGTGTTAATTTCAGCAATGCGAATTGGAGGCAACGGTTCCGATGGTTTCAACTCGCGTGCTTTCATGAATGCGTCGCGTGATTCTTTTAAGTTATTCTGACGGAATGCTTCCTGTCCGGCATTTACCCGTTCAATGTACAAACGGTTGGTTTCTTCGGCAGTCATCAACTCCTGCAGCAAAGCATCGATTTTTGCGATTTGCTCTTTTGGCAATGTTTCTTCAGGTTTCAGAGATAATGCTTCCTGGTATTTTTCTTTTGCCTCCTGATAACGTTTGTCGCCAACATGCTTGTTTGCAGCCGTAATCGCGGTGTTGTATGCTTGTGTCATTTTGGCCAGTTGTGCCAGTTGTGCTTCGGCTTGTCCTAATTTTTGTTTTGCGACCGGATCGGCTGCTTTTATCGACAATGCTTTTTCGTAACCCGATTTGGCTGTGTTGAAATCGTTCTCGCCAAAGGCTTTGTCTGCACTTGCTATTGCATCGTTAAAAGCCTGATTGTTTGCCGTTGCCAAAGCCAACAGTCGTTCTTCTTCTTTTTCTTCTTTTTCTTTTGCCAGTAATTGTTGTTTTTTCAATCCCTGAATATCTTCGATGCGTTTCTGTACCGATGCGTCCCTTTGTTTTATTTTCAGTGCATCATTCAGTAAACGAATAGATTCGTCATAATTTAAGCTTAAAACTTCTTTTTCGGCATTGGCCTGAAGCTCAATAAATCTGGTTTCGTTGGTTTCTGATTCAGTAATAAAAGCAAGTTTCTCTTTCGGATAACCTTCCGAAGCTTTTAATTTTAGAGCATTCTGATAATGCAATTTTGCTTGCTGAAGGTCGTTTGCTGCCAGCGACTGATCGGCCATTTGTATGGCTTCCTGATATTCTTTGTCAAGTTGTTCAGTTTTAGCCAATTGTTCCTTTTCCTGATTGATCAGGTCTATTTGAGTTTGGGGATATTCCTTTTCAGGAAAAAGCTCTTTGGCCTGATTGTAAAGGGTTACTGCCTGATCGAAATTTTTTGATTTGTAGCTGTTGTCGGCCTGGGCGATCAGATCGTTGAATTGTTTTTGTTTTTCGAGCAGTGCCAGCAATTGATCGATTTCCTGTATCCGGCCATTTGCAAAAACATCGCCGGGCTTGTATTGCAGCGCTTCTTCGTACACAGGGCGGGCTGACACATACGTTTTCTGTTCGAAGAAACCATTCGCACGGACAATGGCATCTTTGTATTTTTGTTCCAGTTCGGCACGTTGTCTTTCTGTAATTTCGAGCGCTTTTACCAAATCCTGAAGTTCGGCTATCCGGTCGCTGGCATAAGCCCTTTCAGGAAAAAGTTGTTTCGCTTCCAGATATTTTATCAGTGCCAGCTGGTATTCGCCCCGCTGAAAAAGAACATCGGCATCCTTGATCAACTGGTCGAAATTCTTTTGTTTAACGACCAAATCCTGGGCTTCCTGTTTTGTAATACCTTGTGCCTCTTTCGCTACTTGTGAAGTTTGTGCTTTAGCTGTCTGGATTTGTTCAGCCATTTGAACATCAGAAAAATAGCTTTCCTTTTCGAAATTGTCGGTTTGTTTTCCGTAGAATATTTTCCCGGATGCCTTTAAGGTAAAACTTTTATCAATTCCCTCAATTTCCTTGAAAAGCTGCACAACCATTGGGAATGGAGGAAAGTCGCTGTCGCGTTCCCATACTTCCTGCGGAATTTCAGTGGAAACGATGATTGTTTTGCTGAAATGTTCCGATAGAACAAAAGTCAGGGTGTATTCGTTGAAATATTCGAGTTCTAATCTGAAACGGCCATTTTTTGGAATGGTGATTTTGGTGATTGGAGCTCCGCTTTTCGACATTTCGATAATGCCACTCTGCGTTGTTGCAAATTCAGGAACAATTTTACCGGTAATGATAAAGTATTTCTTGTTTTGTCCGGTAGAAATAAACTGGAACAAAAACATGAAGATCAGAAAAAACAACACTCCGAACCGACCAATCTTTTGCATACGTGTTTCG
>JAUYTA010000542.1 GCA_030695265.1 Bacteroidota bacterium | reverse complement strand
ATTAAAACAATTCATGTAAAATATCGTACACTTCATATAAATTTATGGTTTTGATTAAATGAAAGAATTCTATAATAGTTACTTTCGTCATGTATAATATTAAAAAGAAGACTTGAATTGATCGTGAACCTTCATAAGTTTAGATGATGAGACAACTTAAAATTGCCAAACAGGTTACGAACAGGGAATCATTGTCGCTTGATAAATACCTGCACGAAATTGGACGCGTCGATTTAATTAGTGCTGAGGAAGAAGTTGAATTGGCGAAGCGAATCAAAAAAGGTGATAAAGATGCGCTTGAAAGAATGATAACTGCAAACTTGCGATTTGTTGTTTCGGTTGCAAAGCAATACCAAAACCAGGGTCTTAGCTTGCCAGATTTAATTAATGAAGGAAACCTGGGTTTGATTAAAGCCGCTCAGCGTTATGACGAGACCCGCGGATTTAAATTTATTTCATACGGAGTTTGGTGGATTCGCCAGGCTATTCTTCAGGCATTGGCCGAGCAGGCAAGAATTGTGCGGTTGCCATTAAATAAAATTGGCTCAATTACGCGAATCAATAGAACATTCAATAAGCTTGAACAGGAATTTCAGCGTGAACCAACTTCTGATGAAGTAGCTTTCTTGCTTGAAACTTCCAGCAAAGTTATTGAGGATGCACTGAAAGTGTCGTCGCATCATGTTTCAATGGATGCCCCGATTTTTGATGAGGAAGGAAATAGTTTGTATGATGTAATTTTAAACGAAGATTCTCCCAGTCCTGATCAGGGATTAATGAAATCCTCACTCAGTAATGAAATTGACCGTACACTATCTACTTTGGGAGAACGTGAAGCCGATATAATCCGTTATTTCTTTGGATTATGCGGACATCGTCAACATACACTTGAAGAAATTAGCGATGAATTCGGACTTACCAGAGAGCGGGTGCGTCAGATAAAGGAGAAGACCATCAAAAAAATGAGAAATCATTACCGGAACAGATTGCTAAAATCATATTTGTAATATAGGTAAAGCTGCATCGTGCAGCTTTTTTTTTGCTCCTGATTTTTATCGAACAGATAAAATCTTACTTTTGAAACAAAATATACCCTCCATGAAACTTGTTGCACCTTCAATTCTTGCCGCTAATTTCAACCATCTTGGTGATGAAATTGAAATGATTAATAACAGTGAAGCTGATTTTGTTCACTGTGATATTATGGATGGCGTTTTTGTTCCCAATATTTCCTACGGATTGCCAATTGTTGAACATGTTCATAGAATATCACAAAAACCATTGGATGTTCATCTTATGATTGTTAATCCAGACCGTTACATCAATGATTTTTTCAAAGCCGGGGCGGCCATAATAACAGTGCATTACGAAGCATGTACTCATCTGCACCGCACTGTTCAGCAAATAAAAGATCTTGGCATTCAGGCCAGCGTTTGTTTAAACCCTCATTCACCGGTGGCATTGCTCAGCGATATAATTGAAGATTTAGACATGGTGTTGCTCATGTCGGTTAACCCGGGATTTGGCGGGCAGAAATTCATTGAAAATACTTACCGAAAGATTGGACAGTTGAAAGACCTCATTATTCAACGCAATTCAAAAGCCATGATTGAAATTGAC
>JAUYTA010000535.1 GCA_030695265.1 Bacteroidota bacterium | reverse complement strand
TTTAAAGTTCCGCTGGGTATTCCTGAAATTGTTTCAGAAGGAACAGACGTAACCCTGGTAACTTACGGATGGAATGTGCATCATGCAGAAAAAGCAGCCCATTTGTTGATGGAAATAAAAAATATATCGGTGGAAGTGATTGATGTGCAGACATTGATGCCGTTTGATGTGACGCACATCATCGGTAAATCAATTCAGAAAACCAATAAAGTGATTTTTATCGACGAAGATGTTCCGGGAGGAGCCACAGCATACATGATGCAAAAAGTAATGCAGGAACAACAGGTTTTTAATTATCTGGATACTGCCCCACGCACATTGTCGGCCATGGAACACCGTCCGGCTTATGGGATTGACGGGGAATATTTCACGAAACCAAACGTTGAATTGATCTTTGAAAACATTTATCAAATGATGCACGAAGTGGATGTGAAAAAATATCCATCACTATAAATTTCAATAAAACAATCTATTATGCAAGAGCTATTTAGCAAAGGAAAAGTACTGAATCTGGAAGAAATGGTAGAATATTCATCCGGTGGCGTTATAAGCAAGCAGGTTTTGAAAAATCCGTCAGGAAATATCACCTTGTTTTCTTTCGACAAAGGACAAGGCCTCACGGAACACACCGCACCTTTTGATGCTGTTGTTCAGGTATTGGATGGTGAAGCGCAAATCACCATTGGAGGCATTCCCAATTTGGTAAAAAAGGGTGAAACCATCATTATGCCCGCAAATGTTTCACATGCTTTGCAGGCAGTGGAGCAGTTCAAAATGTTGCTGACAATGATAAAAGGATAAATGATCAGACAACCTGATCTGAAATAATCCTTCAGAACCTAAATTTGAGCACATTCCGAAAACTGTTTTTCCGCCACCAAAACACGAAATACACTAAATCTCACCAAAATAAATCTATTGAATTTTAATCTTTGGTGCAATTTGGAGTCTTGGTCCGCCAGTTGGCGGATGGTGGCATTTTTTTTTTTTTTTTTTTTTTTTGACTTTTAATAATTGGACTCAAATTTCCGATTTAAGAGTGAAAATTGGCAAGTGTGCTTTATGGTTTTTTGTATAATCTT
>JAUYTA010000509.1 GCA_030695265.1 Bacteroidota bacterium | reverse complement strand
AAATCGAACGGCTTTTCCTGAACGTACAGCCATCATAATGTGATGATTTCCATTGGTCATTCTGGCTTCAAGTAATTTATCGTCTTCCCTTATTGTAATGGCATTCACTCCATTTTGACGCGGACGTGAATATGCCTCAAGCGACGTTTTCTTAATTGTTCCCTTCTCGGTACACAAAATTATAAAATTGCTATTAATATAGTCAGGATCAGTGAGGGTTTTTACATTGATGAATGCAAGAATCTTATCATCCTGTTCAATATTTATAACATTCTGTATTGCACGCCCTTTTGATGTTTTTGTACCTTCAGGAATTTCATAAACTTTCAGCCAGAAACATTTTCCTTTTTCAGAAAACAACAAGAGTGTATTGTGCATAGATGCATTAAACATGTGTTCCAAGAAATCCGAATCCCTTGTATTGCTGCCTTTTGAACCAACTCCTCCCCTTCCCTGGGTTCTAAAATCGGACAGTGGAGTCCTTTTCATGTAACCCAAATGAGAAATAGTAATTACCATTTCTTCATCAGCATAAAAATCTTCAGGATTAAACTCTTCTGCATTCGGAACGATTTCGGTTTTACGACCATCTCCGTATTTTGCTTTGATTTCAATCAGCTCATTCTTAATAATTTCCATCCGAAGATTGATGTCAGCCAATATACTTTTCAGGTGTTCAATCAGCTTTTTAATATCTTCATATTCCTGATGTAATTTATCCTGTTCAAGACCTGTCAACTGGCGTAAACGCATTTCAACGATGGCGCGCGACTGAATATCAGTTAAACTAAATCGTTCGATCAGGTTTAGTCTGGCTTCATCCGGATTTTTTGCAGCACGAATAATTGCGATTACTTCTTCGATATTGTCGCTTGCAATGATCAAACCTTCCAGAATGTGCGCACGTTTTTCGGCCTGATCCAATTCAAATTGTGTCCGGCGAATAACTACATCATGACGGTGCTCTACAAAATAGTGAATTAAGTCTTTCAGGTTAAGCATTTTAGGCCGTCCATTGACCAATGCAATATTGTTTACACTGAAACTATTCTGCAGTTGCGTGTATTTATATAATTTATTTAAAACGACATTCGATATTTCATCCCTCTTTATATCAAAAACGATGCGCATCCCGTCGCGATCCGATTCGTCGTTAACATTCGAAATCCCTTCAATTTTCTTATCATTGATTAATTCAGCAGTTTTAATAATCAATTCTGCCTTATTTACCATGTAAGGAATTTCAGTAACGACAATCTTTTCCCTTCCGTTAGGAGTTAATTCAATGTGAGCTTTTCCTCTCAAAACGATACGACCGCGTCCTGTTTCAAATGCTTCCTGAACCCCGCGAACTCCGTATATGATTCCTCCGGTTGGAAAATCAGGCGCTTTGACGATAGTAATCAGATCCAGAATGTCAATTTCCGGATTATCAATGTATGCTATAATAGCATCAATAGTGTCCGATAAATTGTGGGGTGGCATGTTGGTTGCCATTCCTACTGCAATACCCGAAGCTCCATTAACCAAAAGGTTCGGAATACGGGTAGGTAATACGGTCGGTTCTTTCAGAGATTCATCAAAGTTAGGTTGAAAATCCACCGTATTTTTTTCAAGGTCAGATAAAATTTCCTCTGCTATTTTTGACAACCGGGCCTCGGTATAACGCATCGCTGCCGGACTGTCCCCATCGACTGAACCGAAGTTTCCCTGTCCGTCAACAAGCGGATAACGCAAGGACCATTCCTGAGCCATACGAACCATTGTAAAATATACGGATGAATCGCCATGAGGATGGAACTTACCCAAAACCTCCCCAACTATCCTTGCTGATTTTTTGTAAGCTTTGTTGGAAAATGTACCCAACTCACTCATTCCAAACAACACCCGACGATGTACTGGCTTTAAACCATCTCTTACATCCGGAAGTGCCCTTGCAACAATTACTGACATCGAATAATCGATGTAAGCAGTCTTCATTTGCTCTTCAATATTAATCTTGATAATTTTTTCGCCTTCAGCCATTTACTTCTCCTTTAAATAAATATTCTTTTAAAAAATCGACTGACAAAAATACAAAAATACTTCTTGAATCAAGCGTTTTCTTTGCTTTTCATTGGTAATTAATGAATAAGATTTTAACAATGCAATGTTCGTAAAATCAGTAAATTAAACTCATAGCTGTTCAATAAATGTGTATTTTTGATTTTGGATTTTTATTATGGGGCGATAGCATACCAACTTTTAGGAATAATTTTTGTTATTTAATGCAGAACTTAATAACGTGATTACAAATATGGATTCACAATTTTCACCACGCATCAAAGATGTTCTTTCATACAGCCGCGAAGAAGCAATACGACTGGGCAATGAAAGTATCGGATTAGAACATATTTTTCTTGGAATACTGAGAGATGGAGAAGGTATTGCAATCGAGATTCTTACCAATTTGGGTGTCAATCTGTCAGATATTAAACAATCAGTTGAAGAAAAGCTCAGAACCGGAAAAGATATTGATTCTCAAGCTTCTGTTCAGTTAATGAAATCAGCTGAAAAAGCATTGAAGCTTGTCTATCTGGAAGCCAGGGCTTTTAACAGCGCTACAATTAGTACCGGTCATTTACTTCTTGCTTTGCTGAAAGATAAAGAAAGTCTGATCAGTAACATTCTTGGAGAGTATCACATTAATTATTATATCCTGAAATCGAGGTTGGAAGATTACAGACGACCTGAAGCAAAATCGGATTTTGGTGACGAGGACGATGATGCCGATGATAGTTTCCAGAAACCTACAGGCGGCGGTCCTCCATCAGCAGCCAAGAAGCCTGCAAACCCTAAATCGGATACCCCGGTTCTTGATAATTTTGGTGTCGATATTACCAAAGCTGCAGAAGAAAATAATCTGGATCCTATTATCGGACGGGAAAAAGAAATTGAACGTCTTGCCCAGATTTTATCGAGACGGAAGAAAAACAACCCTATTTTAATTGGAGAGCCGGGAGTTGGAAAATCAGCGATAGCTGAAGGACTTGCTCTTCGGATAGTTCAGAAAAAAGTATCGAGGATATTGTTTGACAAAAGAGTTGTAAGTCTTGACATTGCTTCTATTGTTGCCGGTACCAAATACCGTGGGCAGTTTGAGGAGCGGATGAAGGCTATTTTGAACGAGTTGTCGAAAGTTAGCAACGTAATTCTTTTTATCGACGAGATACATACGATTGTTGGCGCAGGTGGTGCAACCGGATCGCTGGATGCAGCAAATATGCTGAAACCAGCTTTGGCGCGTGGTGAAATTCAGTGCATTGGCGCTACTACTCTTGACGAATATCGTCAGCAAATAGAAAAAGACGGTGCGCTTGAAAGGCGTTTCCAAAAAATTATGGTCGAGCCGACTTCTGTTGACGAAACAATTGAAATCCTGAATAACATTAAACAGCGTTACGAGGATCACCACAATGTATTTTACACTCCTGAAGCCATTGATGCTTGTGTAAAGCTGACTGCCAGGTATATAACTGACCGGTTTTTACCTGACAAAGCGATTGATGCACTTGATGAAGCTGGTTCACGCGTTCATCTCCTGAATATCAATGTTCCCGACCGGATTGTAAAACTGGAAGAGAAGATCGAGAAAACACGCGAAGAAAAGATTAAAGCTGTTAAGAGTCAGAATTTTGAATTGGCAGCCAATCACCGGGACAAAGAAAAAAATCTGTTACAACTTCTTGAACAGGAAAAGGAAGAATGGGAAAAAGAACTGATCATTCACAGGGAAATTGTGACCGAAGACAAAGTAGCTGAAGTCGTTGCAATGATGTCGGGTGTTCCTGTTCAACGGATAGCCCAGGCAGAAGGAAAACGCCTGATGGACATGGCAAAACAGTTGGCCGGCAGTGTTGTTGGTCAGAATGAGGCGATTACGAAAATTGTAAAATCCATTCAGCGAAACCGGGCCGGACTAAAAGATCCGAATAAACCAATTGGCACATTCGTTTTTCTGGGACCAACCGGAGTTGGAAAAACTCAACTTGCAAAGGTATTGGCTAAATATTTATTCGACAGTTACGATTCGCTGATACGTATTGACATGAGCGAATACATGGAGAAATTTTCTGTTTCCAGATTGGTTGGCGCTCCTCCCGGATATGTTGGTTACGAGGAAGGTGGACAGCTAACTGAGAAAGTGCGTCGGAAACCTTATGCAGTGGTTCTTTTGGATGAAATTGAAAAAGCCCATCCGGATGTATTCCACCTTTTGCTTCAGGTTTTAGACGAAGGTCGTTTGACAGATAGTTTAGGACGAAGCATTGATTTCAGGAATACCATTATTATTATGACCTCCAATATTGGGTCGCGTCAATTGACCGAATTTGGCAGAGGAGTTGGTTTCAATACCTCAAAATCTAATGTTGACGAAGGTGATCATGCCAAATACATCGTTGAAAAAGCGCTTAAAAAAGCATTTGCACCCGAATTTCTCAACAGAATTGATGACGTGATCATGTTCAATCCTTTAACCAAAGAACACATTCACGAGATAATTGATATTGAACTTAAAGGATTGTATGAAAGAGTTAATGCATTGAACTACAAATTGAAAATATCAACGGCTGCCAAAGATTTCATTGCTGAAAAAGGTTATGATGTGCAATTTGGCGCCCGACCGCTCAAAAGAGCTATACAAAAGTACCTGGAAGATGAGATGGCTGAGGTAATTATTAAAGCCTCTGTTGTTGAAGGCGATACTATTTCAGTAGGTTTTGAAAAGAAAACAGAGAAAATAAAAATCAGGATTTTATCAACAGTACAAAAAAAGTTGGAATAGACATAGAAAACAAAAAACCAGGTTTAAGCCTGGTTTTTTGTTTCATTTAAAAACTTTACAGCCATCAGTGAAATATCATCCGATTGATGGCTTTCGTCTTCGTAGGTCATTATATCTTGTAATAAATTGGTTACCACTTCTTTTGAACTTAAATCGGTCAATCTTTGTATGTTGCTTTTCAATTTTTCAATACCGTAATGTGTTCCGTCAGCATTCCTCGAATTAATCACTCCATCCGTGTAAAACAGAATCAAATCGCCATATTGTAATTCAACAGTATTGCTTTTGTATTTTTTGTTTTTGTAAATCCCCAAAGGTATTCCATGGCTTTTCGATAATGTTTGTACCGTACCGTCGGGGTGTAGGATGTACGGATAATCATGGGCGGCATTGCAATAATCCATGATTCCTGTACTGATATCTAAAATCCCGATAAATAGTGTCAAAAAATATTGATTGGGATTACGGTCACCTAATTCATTGCTAATCCCTTCAATGATTTCTTTGGACGACAATACTTTGGAATTGCTCCTGATTAAAGTACTGGCAATCGCCATGAAAAGCGAGGCAGGAATACCTTTCCCGGAAACATCGCCTATTGCGAACAGAATATGTTCATTATCAATGAAAAAATAGTCGTATAAATCACCACCAATTAATTCTGCCGGTTTGAGTATCGCATATAAGTCAATTTCCGGATGCTCCTGAAATGCCGGATATCCTGAAGGAATAATGTTTTGCTGAATTTCGTGCGCCGATTTTAAATCCTTTTCAAATTTAAGTTTTTCGCTGGCAGTTTTTGTCTGTTCATCTATTAAAACTCCATATTTTGCCTGCCAGTCTTCAAGACTTTCGGCAAGCCTGTTTATTTCATTTTTCGATTTTTTTTCCTTTCCGGTAACAGATGTAAAACTTTGAATTGCATCGGTTATCCGGGCCAAAGGTTCAAGCAATCGTTTGAATACAAACATATTTACAAGGAATAAAATCAAAATACCAATTCCTGAAACCATCAATATTACTTGAAAAACGACTCCAATTTCCTTAAACAGTTCTTTTTCAGGAATTACTATTATAATCGTCCATTTTGAATTTGATAAAGGGGCATAATAATACCATGCCTTCTGCTTATTCAGATGCTCCGAAATTCCATGACTCGCTCCTCTCCTACCATTCAAAATATCCGACATAACTTTCTGTATATCATTATTAAAAATGAGAGATGGTGTTTCAAAGAGATTTTTTTTGAGAATCCAATTATTTCTTGGATGTGTAATTACATAACCGGACTGAAGGATAATGAATGAATACCCATTTTTTCCAATTTTAATTGCTGAAAGCATTCGATTCATGTGCTGAAGTGAAATATCACAAGTTACATTTCCTGCAATTTCCTTTGTTTCAGGATAATATATTGGCATCTTGTAGGAAACTAATAAATGTGTGGTATCAGACCTGCAATAAAACGGATCTGACCATGCACCATTCTTTATTGTTCCATCGCCGGATTTCATTTCTGAAATGAATTGTTCGGTATTCAAACTATCAGGGTCATAAGTAATCAGTCCTGATCTATTTGAAGAAAATTTCGTAATTCGCTTTTGTTCATTATCAAATAATTCAACATGAATGCCTTCCAATATTTTATTTGACGCCAAAACTTCATCGAGAAATAAATCAAGATCATTGTGTTGATGGTAATAGATTGCCTGATAAGAAACGTTTTTTGCTATTTCTTCAGTTCCAACCGTGATTCTTGAAATTGAAGAAATAACCAAATTACTCTGATTGATGGCACCTTCCTCAATTTTGTCTTCCAGTATTTTCTTGCTGAAATGATAATTGAGATAGACAATCATTGCGATTATAATAATGGCAATCGTTGTTATATGGGTATTCAGGCGAAAAGAAATTCCTTTTTGGCTCATTTTACATGGTTCTTTTTGGCTTATCTAATATAGCAAAAAGATTGGCTTACTGAGAGTCTCAAAAATGAAAAAAATAATTGAAAGAATGAACGTTTTTCAATAAAAAAGGCCGGTGCAAATGCGACCGGCCTGAGTATATTTTCAACCTGATTTTCTAAGTGTTCATAGCGCCACAAACGTTAATTACCTGGCCGCTCACATACGACGACAGATCTGACGCAAGGAAAAGGGCAACCTTGGCAACCTCTTCAGTTGTGCCGCCACGTTTCAACGGAATGGCTGCTTCCCATTGTTTGCGCGCATCTTCCGGAATTTTGGCTGTCATTTCAGTAATAATGAATCCCGGTGCAATTGCATTTGAGCGTATTCCGCGTGACCCAAGTTCTTTGGCAATTGATTTGGTAAATCCAATGATACCGGCTTTTGATGCTGAATAGTTTGACTGTCCTGCATTTCCGCTTACTCCAACCACCGAACTCATGTTGATAATTGAACCTGAGCGTTGTTTTAACATGATTTTCTGGGCTGCTTTGGTAAAGTTGAAAACCGATTTCAGGTTTACATTGATTACGGCATCCCATTGATCTTCAGTCATTCGCATAAGTAAAGTATCTTTCGTGATACCGGCATTGTTCACCAATGCGTCAACAGCTCCAAATTCGGCAACTATTTCGTTTACAACACGATCAGTATCTTCAAAACTTGCAGCATTCGAAGCAAAACCTTTGGATTTTACGCCCATGGCATTCAACTCCGCTTCCGTGTTTTTCATGTTTTCATCGTCAAAAAGATCGGTAAAGGCTATGTTGCAACCTTCTTCGGCAAATTTGATGGCAATTGCTTTTCCAATGCCTCTCGATGCGCCAGTAATTATGGCAGTTTTTCCTTCAAGAAGTTTCATATTAAAATTTTTATTTTAGCTGGGCAAATATAGTTTTTTGATTTGTCTATTGCAATCGGAGCAAACGCTTCACAAAATTGATTTTTTTTGACAATGATCGCTGAAAATGCAAAGGCCCATTCAGATACTTATAGACAAAATCTTTGTGCTTGTCATTGATTAGTGCGATGGTTTTTGCTTTTGCATCTTTATTGGTGGTCTTTCTTCTGGAGTTTTTTCGCACCCGATAATAAAACCCGGTTATGGACAACTTTACCACTTCTCCCCCATTTTTCAACAATGAAATCCAGAATTCCCAATCTTCCCAGCCCCAGGTCATTCGTTCATCATAACCTCCGGCTGCTATCCAGTCTTCTTTCCTGTAAATTGCGCTGCAAAAAATCATATTGTCCCTGGCAAGCGAACCAAGTGAGAATGGTTTTAATTTCCATTCACCAGTTCTTTCTTCGAAAAATTCGGCATTGCAATAAACCAGTTTTACCAATGAATCATACTCAAGAACTTCAATAGCTTTTTGGATATAATCATGTGAAATTAAATCGTCAGCATCGAGCGGGAGAATAAATATTCCTTCGGATTCACGAATTCCACGATTTCGGGCAGCAGCCGGGCCTGCATTTTTCTGGCTGATGTATTTCAGATTTGGATATTTATTCTGAAGGGAAATTACCACCAATTCCGAATTGTCTGAAGAGCCGTCATTTACAACTACAATTTCTATGGGTAGATAGCTTGACTGACAGACTGATTCAATCGTTTCAGCAATGAATTTTTCGTGGTTAAAACAAGGAATAACGATACTGACCAGTGGTTTAATTTCCATTACACGATATTTATTTGTATAAAACAATCTAAAATAAGGAACGATATTAGCGGTATGGAAGTCCTAAATTTTCTATGTCATCAGCGGGCAAAGTCCGTTTTATATTTTGCCTGAATTTGTAATTCAAGGGATGAAAAATATTCCCAAATACGGTCCACTCAAGCGGATAATCGTTGTTTTCAAATCGTAACCATTGCTTAATTTTGTTCCTTTTTTTATCGTAAGGATGCCTGGCTGGATTTCTCCTCAAGGTCTCAGAATTTTTATCGAGCAATTGATTTATTTCCCGGAACATTTCTCGGGATAAAGGGGTATTTGCCTTTCCAACCCATCGGTTGGTTGCAACCAGATCTTTCCAGAATTTCGGCATCCAATTGCCATTTCGATCCTTCACTTTTGCCGGTCCTCCTTTGATTTCGGGTTTTCCAACTAAATATACTTCAGGATTCGCAAATTCATCCCAAACAGTTTTGTAACTTAATTGTGTTGGTTTTATATCGTGCCACCCACCGCCGTAGTGATGATGCAGGTAAATTCGCAAGTAATCTGATTTGTGCACATCGCTCAGCCAATCAAAAACTGGATGCAAAGGAAAATCAGGCAATATAAATTGGTGAAGATTATTTTTTGTTACAAGACACAACGGAACACCAAGATGTGATTTCATCATTTCAAAACTGCGGGTTCTGTTTTCATTCATTTGCCCATCGTACCAAAAGCACCATACTACCATTGGAACGGAGTTTTGCTTTAAAATCAAATCTAGTTCAATTTTAGTAGTAATAATATTGTTTTGGCTATCAGACATTTAAATAGGTTTAAAACTTCACTATTTTTGTATCACCAATATCTTTGTGAATAAAATCTATCACATCCCTGACACTTGTATCCAACCCATACTGTTTTTGTAAAGCTAAAAAATCATTTTTCTGCTCTTTGCATTTTCCAATGGAAGACACAAATAACTGAACTGATTTTAAGTAGCTGAAATCCAATACAATTGCCCTGAACATTGTTTTTCCGATAAGAATTACAAAGTAATAAAACAGTTCAAAATCATTCAGATGAATAAAATGCAGGTACATTTTATTTCGCTTCGAAATGATTTTAACCTTTTTACTGGGTTCCTTTTTTATGGTCGATGAATTCGGATGCTTGCATATCGCGCTGTGCTCGTAATAGCATGGATAGCCCAATCTCCAGGCTTTTATGCCTAAATTAACATCTTCAGAATTGTACGGATTGAATAATTCATCAAACCCACCAATTTCAAATAATTTTTTCCGGTCAACCAATGCATTTGCCCCACTTAGAAAAAAACTGTAAAGCTCTGGCTTCGATTCGCAGGTGTAGTTTTGTGAGGTAACAATTTTCGAAAGGAAGAAATTGGGATATTTTGCACCATCCTGAATTTG
>JAUYTA010000508.1 GCA_030695265.1 Bacteroidota bacterium | reverse complement strand
ACAGAGCGGTCTTTGATGTGCAAAACCGGGAAACGGGTTGGGTACTTTTCAAAATATTCCAGCGGATCCATTTGTCCCATCACGGTCCAGTAAACGTCCATTTCAAAAAATACCAGGTTCGGATCGGTTCCTTCAAGCAGCAGGTCATAAATGATATCGCCAAACGGTATGAACGCGGCAAATGGACCTGATGGCGGAGTTTCGCCAGGTTTTGCAATCCGTTTAAACTCCATGTTGTGGTTGTGGTAACCCCATTTAATTCCGGCAACTTTTGAAATTTCGCCGGCATTGTTGAACACTTCGCACACTAGTTTTGCATCCTCGTGGTTTTCAATAGAAGGCATCATTGGCTGAACCAGTGATTTAACGCCCATTTTCACATGATCCTCAACGGCTTGCTTCCAGAAATCAGAAATTTTGGCCACATTTTCTTTGGTGAATTTTCGCTCCGGAGGATTTACATGTGAACTGGTAATTTTTAATCCCGCCTCATCCACAATTTTTCGATATTCGCCCACTTCGTATTGTCCCATTTTGCGGTTGCCGTAACCAGCAAGTTCGATGGTACTGTAACCGATTTCAGCTATCTTCTTCATTCCTGAAGGAACATTGTCTGTCAGTTCTTTACCAAGGGAATATATCTGCAATCCAATTACTTTCTTTCCGGCAACTGTTGGAGTACTTTTGGTTGAAGCTAAAACAGGAGCCACGCTTCCGGCCATGAAACCACCAACTGTGAGTAAGGATAATTTTTTTAGAAAATCACGTTTTGTTTCCATCTTTTTTTAAGTTTTGGTTAATGAATATCTTTTAATTTACCTAATGTCATTTAAAGTCATTTAATAGTCATTTGGTGGTCATTAAGTTGTCGGGAACTGACAACTTAATGACTATGACTGACAACAAATGACTGCTGCAAAAAACCAATTAGGTAAGTAAACGGACAATCAATTTTGGTTATTTGTATAAGTTATAAGGATTCCGGTATTCATAGCTGTTCAAGCGGTGTGCAGCGGCTTCCTTGTCGTCGCCGAAACTCAAAGTTGCAGGATTCCAGCTTACAGGGCGGCCCAGTTCGGTGGCTATATTTCCCAGGCAGCAAAGGGTGTTGGTGCTGCAACCCACTTCGATAGGGGCGATGGTATCTTTGCGCGAACGAACTGAATCGACAAAATTCTGCATGTGTGGCGAACTGATTTCAAAGCTTCCGCCACCCTTGGCAGCGCTTTTTTGCATTTCCTCATACATTTTTTTGCGTTCTTCGGGAGTCATTTTCTTCGGGCGACGTCCTGCAAGTTCTGCCGGAACCAGCGACGCATCCGAACAAGCAAGGTAACCGCGGGCTACTTCTATCCATCCTTTTGTTCCGATGAATTTTATACCCTGAGCTCCTTCCATATCTTCCAGATAGGGTTGTTCGGTCATTTCAATGCCATTCAGGTATTTAAATGTCAGGTATTTCTGCCCGTTATAACCTGCAGGAGTAATCAACGAAGGGCCTGAACCATCCATTCCGATCGCGGCCTGCGAGATATCGAACATGTGAGCGCCCCAGTCGGCGGTAAAGCCATTGCCGGTTTCGCGGTACCAACGCCATGCACCCCAAAGTTTTTCTTTTTCTTCAGGATCGAGTGAAATAGGTGGACAAAGATCAGGATGATAATGAATTTTGGAATCGTTTAATGGCCCCATCCAGAGGTTAAAATTCAGGTTTCCGGGAATTGGCATTTCAGGCAGATCGAGCGGTTTTGGTGGTGCACCTACTTTGGCATATACTTTTTCGATGTGCCCAATCGCTCCAGATTGCACCAACTCGATTGCTTTCTGAAATTCTTTGCTCGAACGCTGCTGGCTTCCAACCTGAACGATGCGTTTGTTTCCACGCGCAACTTTCACCATCTGAAGTCCTTCAGCAATGGTGAATGCCAATGGTTTTTGTACATACACATCTTTTCCTGCCTGACAAGCATGGATGGTTTGCAGTGCGTGCCAATGATCGGGTGTTGCAACTTCAATGGCATCAATATCTTTGCGTTCGAGCAGTTCTTCGTAATTTTCGTACATGTCGCAACGGGTAGCCTGCGACTTGGTAGCTTGCCATGCTTCCACGCGTTTTTTGAAACGCTGCTGCTTCATTGTATCAACATCGCAGCAAGCGGCCACCTGAATTCCCGGCACACTTCCAAATCCGGCAAAGTCGGAAAGCGCCTGTTGCCCCAAACCGATAAAGCCCATCACTACCCGGTCGCTTGGTGCAATGCGGGTGCCATTAATAGTCCAGCTTGGAAGAATGGTAAGTCCTGTAAGTCCAATTGCAGAAAGTCCCAGAAAATTACGTCTGTTCATTCCTTGGTTTGATTTTTCTTTCATTTGTGAAGAATTTAGATTAATGTGTTTAATTGACACAATGATAGTTTTTTCTAATGGGAATCAAAAATAAATCGTTTACTTTTGTTGCAAAACATAGAAGCAGGTGAATCAGGAATCAAAATTTCAGAGGGAAAAGTATCTAAAACACATTTCGTTGGATTGTGTGGTCTTTGGCTTTCATGATAACCAGTTGAAGGTATTGTTGCTGAGAATGAAATTCACGAAAGAATGGGCGTTGCCGGGCGGGTTTGTGAAAGAAGATGAATCACTCGAAGCTGCAGCAACCCGTGTACTGAAACAACGAACCGGACTGGACAATATATTCCTGAAGCAATTCAAGGTTTTCAGCGATCCGCAGCGATCGAATACAAATCCTGCGGTTCAGGATTTAATTGATTCAGGAGAAAATCCTGACCAGGCATGGTTTAACCAACGTTTTATCTCTGTTGGCTATTATGCTTTGGTTGACTTCTCAAAAGCGGAACCTCAACCCGATAGTTTTTCTGATTTGTGCACCTGGAAATCCCTCAACGAAATAAATACATTGATTCTTGACCACCTTCAAATTCTGAACAAAGCGCTTGAAAACCTGCGGATGCAGCTGAATTATCAGCCGATTGGCTACAACCTGCTTCCCGATAAATTCACGATGCCCGAATTTCAGAAATTGTACGAAACCATCCTTGGTAAAGATCTGGACAGACGGAACTTCCAGCGTAAAATGTTATCGTACAACATTCTCAACAGGTTGGAAGAACGGAAAACAGGTGGAGCGCACAAAGCTCCTTTCCTGTACGAGTTTAACCTTGAAAATTACCAGAAAGCTTTGCAGAATGGGTTGTATGGAGGATGGTAAAAATTTGACATTCCAAAATAGATTCTGGATTATTATAAAACAACGATTTCATCTTGTATATTCGATAAATCATATCTATATTTGTCGAATACAATCGATAGATATAGATGAATAAGGAAACTGCAAAACTTTTAATCACTGAATATCAACAAAAAGCAGTTGAGGTTTCATTTCAGGAACGTTCCTATAAAATGGAGGACAACCTCAATTATGTGTTTGTAGGTTTGAGGCGTGTTGGAAAATCATACCTGATGTTCCAACAGATTCGGCATCTGTTGGATGCAGGACATTCGAAAGAAGAGATTCTCTATTTTAACTTTGAAGATGACCGTATAGCTTCGTTGGATACAGAAGATTTAGACCGGATTAAAATTTGCTATGAAGAGATGTTCGACTGCAAACCGATATTTTTCCTCGATGAAATACAAACCGTTGATCGTTGGGAAAAATTCGTCCGCCGTCTTGCCGATCAGGGTTATCGGGTTTATGTGACCGGAAGCAATGCGAAAATGCTTAGCAGTGAGATAGCCACTACTTTGGGCGGAAGATACATCATTCAAAATGTTTATCCCTATTCATTCCCGGAATATCTGACTTCATTGGGTATTGACCTTACTGACAAGAATTTTGTTTATCGCAATCGTACTGAAATAGTAAAAGCTTTTGAAAATTATTTCCATTTTGGCGGCTTGCCGGAAGTGACTCAGATTACCGACAAACGCGCATGGCTAAGCAGTCTTTATCAAAGGATATTTTTTGGTGATTTGATTACCCGTTACCAGATACGCAACGATTTTGCACTCCGTGTGCTTATTCGAAAATTAGCCGAAAGCGTAAAACAACCTACTTCATTTAACAGATTGGCAAATGTTGTATCTTCTTCAGGAAAAAAAATCAGTACCGACACGGTGATTGATTATTTAGGCTACTTAAAAGAGTCGTGGTTGATATTTCCGGTTGAAAATATTTGTGCAAAACTGGCCGAAAAGGAGGCAAACAAAAAATACTATTTTATCGACAATGGCATTCTCAATCTTTTTCTGGTAGATCCTTCAACTTCATTGCTGGAAAATCAGGTTGCCATCCAACTTCGGCGGTGGTATGGCGATGATGTTTATTTCTATCACCATGGCATTGAGGTGGATTTCTACATTCCGGATGTACAATTGGCAGTGCAGGTATGTTATAGCTTGCAGGATCCTGAAACCCGCAAACGTGAAATAAATGCCTTGCTAAAAATGTCGAAACGAATCGAAGTAATAAGATGGATCATCATTACCAAAGATGAAGAAGATACTATTTCGGAACAGGGAATACGTATTGAAGTGATCCCGGCGTGGAAATGGCTGTGTTGATAAAATTGATTAACAATGTCATTTTTGAACACCTATTATCCTGAATTTGTTCTCCAACAAGTATTGTATTCTGTTAGTAATGGATTAATTGTTATATTTGTAATGGATTAAATGTTGTGTATGAAACGAACATGTTGCTTGCGAACACCCAAGAGGATGATAATAATTATCAGCAACATGTGAGTTCTCCCGGAAAATCCGGGACAAGCTATACTACCATTAAAAAACAAATTATTTACGTATGAAATATTCGGAATTACAAGCAGTTGTAAATGAGCAAATAGATATACTTTACTCATTTGAATTAGGTACATCAAGGGAGTTGTTGGATTCATTACCAGTGACAAACTCACATGCATTGGTTGTTTCAGGAATAAGGCGTTGTGGAAAAAGTGTTTTGCTTCATCAATTTATCAGGAATGAAATTGATGACGTTTTCTATTTTAATTTTGCCGATATAAGGCTTTACGAATTTTTGGCATCCGATTTTGTTTTGCTCGATGAAATAATTAGGGAGAGCGGCAAGAAAATTCTTTTTTTCGATGAAATCCAAATTGTTAAGGGGTGGGAGTTATATGTCAGGCAAAAATTGGATCAGTTGGTCAGAGTTATAATTACCGGATCAAACGCACGGATGTTGAGTGTCGAATTAGGAACTAATTTAACAGGAAGACACATTTCCAAAGAGCTGTTTCCATTCAACTATAAGGAGTTCTGCTCTTTTCATGCCCTGCTGTATAACAAGGAAAGTCTTGTTTCATTTCTGGATAATGGGGGTTTCCCTGAATTTCAGAAAACCAACAACAAAGAGTTACTTAGTTTCCTGATTGAGGATATTATTTTTCGTGATATTGCGACCCGACATGCAATACGTGATATCTCCGGATTGAAAAACCTTTGTATTTATGTAATGTCAAACACTGCAAAACTTGTAAGCCCCAGCAAACTAACAAGCATCATTGGTGTTAAATCCCCCTCAACGGTATTGGAATATTTGTCATACTTTGAATCGAGCTATCTGCTAAATCTGGTTCCCCGATTTTCATATTCGGTTAAAGGACAAATGTTATCAGAAAAAAAGATTTATGTGGTTGACAATGGATTGGTAAATGTAGCATCCATCTCTGCATCGAAAGATATGGGCAGGAAATTTGAGAATGCTGTTTATTGGAGCATCAGGAGGAAAACCAAAATTATATGGTACTTTTCGGATGGTAATTCTGAGTGTGATTTCATTTATAAGCCTGAAGATGATTATTTTGCAATTCAGGTTTGTTATGAAATGAACGGTGATAATCAGGAGAGAGAAATTAATGGTCTTTTAGCCGCACTCAAATTTTTCAATCTCAGCGAAGGCATAATTTTAACTATTGATCAAACAGATAAGATTCTCATCGATGGGTATAAAATCTATGTGGTTCCCGCACACCAGTTTGATTTGAGCTAAAAAACCTTGCCAATTCTGCAAAGTGGTAAATTAAACGCGTTAATCATTGATGTGGCAGGAGATTGCAAATCCATCGTTAAAAGTTGCAGATTGCAAATCTGCAGCAGCTAATGCCAACTTAGGTTTACATATCCGGAGTTGCCAGAGTGCTAGAGCCAAAGCGAAATGGCGATTAATTCTGAACCTCAGACATCCAATACCTATGTTTGATTATCAACGCCTAACAGGACAATTGCCGTAAAGTAATAATCCTTACCTTAGCGGTCATGGGACAACTATTACTACCAATATTTCCAGGCGATACCCGAATGATCACTCTGACACTCGGGGTTCGGGAGTACGATGGCACGGTCTATTATCTTCATAGCGGGGTGCCTGTTTTTTCGCATTTATCAGAAGATTTGACCAAGTTCCGCTACATTACCTCCAACCTTATTTTACAGGGGCTGTGCAACAATCAAGATATTGCTGATACGTTTCATGTATCAACAGATAGTGTTCGCCGCTGGAAGAAAAAACTTTCGGAAGAAGGAGATGTGGCTTTTTTTAAGGAGGAGTCACGTCATGGCCGGAGTCATAAATTATTGCCCCCTGTATTGAACCGCATACAGGTGAAGCTTGATCAAGGGCAAAGTTCCTATTCCATCGCCAAAGAGGAAGGGATATCAGAAGGCAGCATCCGGTATGCGATCAATCTTGGGCGGTTAAAAAAAATCCAAAACTGAAATAAATGCAGCCAAAACCCGTAGCCAGCGAAGCGGTGAAGATGCCAAAGCGGCAGAAGGCATCGGTATTGCGGCAACCCGCCAGGAAGAACGGGGATTGGCAGTAACAGGGCAACAAGACTATGCGCCCAGTTTATTCGAGCATCAGGAAAGTGTGCTTAATGCCGGGGTACTGTTTGCCTTACCGGCATTAACATCACAAGGGTTAGAGCGGTTCTTCAAAGTCTTTAATCCTCTGCCCCCGGGGTTTTATGGTTTGCATCATGTTATACTCATCTTGTGCTTCATGGCACTTTGCCGGATAAAAAATCCTGAACAATTAAAAAAACACCCACCCGGCGAGCTGGGCAAGCTGCTTGGCCTGGACCGCATACCCGAAGTGGGGTATTTTAGGACCAAAATAAAGCAAATAACCGACCAGTCAAAGTCTGATGAACTGCATGTAGAGCTGTTCCGCTGGTATGCAGGGGAAATGCCGGAGCTCTTTTTTTATATCGATGGTCATGTCAGGGTTTACCACGGAGATCTTGCAAACCTTCCCAAGCGATTTGTTTCGCGCGAAAAGCTTTGTTTGAGTGGCACCACCGAATTCTGGGTAAACGATCAGCAAGGACTTCCGCTGATGGTTGTCACCGGAGAGCTGAACGAAAAGTTAAAGTCGGCCATCGAAGAAATCATACCAAAGATAACCAGTGGAATAACCCGGCCAGCCAAACCCGGCGAACCAGCCTTCACCATTATTGTTGACCGCGAAGCTTATGAGCCTGCATGGTTTAAAAAGTTATGGGACCAGCACCATGTGGCCATCATCACCTATCGTAAAAACGTTAAAGATGAATGGGATCGCTCATTGTTCTATGATGTTAAAACACAAATATATAACACTGATGTAACGATGCAACTCTGCGAAATGGGAACCCAGTTGAACGGCCACTGGTTCAGGGAAATCCGCAGGCTTTCTGAAAATGGGCACCAGACATCGGTATTGACAACACATCCAAGCTTGTCGCTGCCCGACACAGCAGTGAAAATGTTTTCAAGGTGGTCACAGGAAAACTTCTTTAAATACATGATCTCAGATTTTGATTTCGACCGGATGATAGAATATGGAACAGAACCGGTTGATCAAAAACGCACCATTCCAAATCCTCAGTACAAGCAACTTACTTACCAAATAAAGAAATACAGGGAGAAAAAGGCCAGGCTTGAAGCCCGTATTTTCCAACAAATGGAAGGTAACGGTCAGACAACAGGGGGTGACCATCTTGCGCAAACCATATTAAAAAGTGCGAACCTGATTGAGAAGATAAATGGATATACGGATGAAATTAAAGTCCTTTTGTCAAAAAGGAAAGATCAACCTTCACGAATCAGCATTGCAGAAATGCCAACGCAGCAACGATATAATAAGCTGATGATAGAAAGTAAAAAGCTAAAGAATGCAATAATTATGGTTGTCTACAGGGCAGAATCAGCCTTATACAATACGATGTCAGAGTTTTATAAAAGCACAGAAAAAGAGGGACGGGTTATTTTAAAAGAGATATTTACCAGCGATGCAGATATGATACCCGATTATAAAAATCACACACTTACCATCAAGTTACATTCACTCTCAACACCCAGGGCAAATCAGGCAGTGATAGATTTATGTGCCTTGTTAAATCAAACAGAAACCCATTTCCCACTCACAAATTTAAAGCTCGTTTACGAAACAGTCGCGCTTTAATCTGCGATAGTATTGGATGTCTGAA
>JAUYTA010000483.1 GCA_030695265.1 Bacteroidota bacterium | reverse complement strand
AAATCGGTTAAAGCGCCTTCGTAATCGAGCATTTTGCATTTTACGTATGCATTGTTATAATAGGCAAAAGCAAAATCATGATTGAGCTGCAAACAGGTTGTATAATCGTTCATTACAGCGCTGTAATCAGTCACCGTTTCAGTAGTAGTAACCTTTGTTTGTTTCGGATCCGAATTGAGAGCGACAGTAATTGCATTGGAAGATTGTTTAAGTTGGTCAATAATGTCAGCCATTTTCAGGCTGCAATTTGCCCTTGAAAAATAAGCCAGTGCATTTTTGCTATTTAGATCAATCGCTTTTTCCAAATCTTTCATCGAATTGGGATAATCCTCAACCAGACTGTAAAATATTCCCCGGCTCAAATAGTTTTGACTTTCCTTATTGTTATTTCTAATCCTTTCATTGAAGTAAAGAATGTGGTTCTTAAACACATCTTTCAGATAATCAACCGGTTTGTTGGAGATGGTTACAACCGGATCGTAATTATTGAAGTTGTTGATGGTTTCGAGTTCAAGGTTATAATATTGCGTACGCTCAAAATCGGTTGAATATTTATCGTATGACGACAAAATAAATATTGGCTGCAAGTCGATGATGATATTTTTGTTTTGAATTCGGCCATCATCAACTTCTTTATCGTCTTTACCCGGCGTATTTCGTGCATCCGACAAGGTAAGCCGGTACCTTCTCCTGTCGCGCTCTTCCTGTGTCTCCTTTTTTGGTTCGGTATTCTGTTCTGCCTCAGTCTGATCGTTTGCTGAACCATTGTTTGAGGTAGTTGAATTAGGATCAGGTTGCGCCTGTGTTTGTTGCGCCGGCAATTGATTCTGAGCAGATTGATTTGCCTGTTGCCTTGCCCGGGCCAGCGCACTTGAATCGACTTCCTTTGCATTGAATACAAACTTTGGATCGAGTCTGGCTGCAATAGCGTAATCTTCCTCCGAACCCGGCAATTTGAGGTTCTCCCTCGCAATACCGCGGTTCATATAGGCATTTGCGATGGTTGGGTCGATTTTTAAAGCCGTATTATAATCTACAATTGCTCCTCTAAAGTCTTCCAGCTTTTGTTTCACAATTCCCCGGTTATTAAAAGCATAAGCGTTTTGAGGTTCGAGTTTGATACACTGGTCAAAATCGCGCAAAGCCGCAGCATAATCGTTGAGTTCGAAACGTGCCAATCCCCTTAACAGATAAGCGCTTGCAAAATGTGGCCTGATAATAATGGCCTGGTTCAAATCTCTGATCGCTCCTCGAAGGTCATTTTTCATTAATTTGGCATTGCTTCGGTTAATAAAGCTATTCGTAAATTTCGGATTGATTTCAAGCGCTTTGTCGTAATCAGCAATTGCACCGTCAATGTCTTTCATCGAAATTTTTGCAATACCGCGGTTGTTGTAAATGTTTGCATTGTTGGGGTCGAGCTCAATTGCCCGGTTATAATCGGCTATTGATTTTGCATAGTCGTTTAGTTGCAGATAGGCCAATCCCCGGTTCATAAATGCGTCAGGATAATATGGTTTGATCTCGATTGCAGTATTGTAATCCAGAACTGCTCCCCTGAAATCTTCGAGCTGATGTTTGGCCAAGCCCCTGTAATAATACGGTTCGGGCAAATGGGGTTTGAAGCGGATAACAATATTGAAGTTTTCGATTGCGCCAACGTAATTGCCAATCTGAATCCGGGTTTCACCAACACGAATGTAATGGTTAATATTCAACTGACTGAAAGCCAGATTTGAAGCCAATATAAAAAGTAGAAAGATGAGTTTTTTCATTCGGGTGCAATTTATACATAGCAAAAATAGTATTTTAGCCCGAATGGCTTTCTTTTCGGTTTTTTTTAATTATTTTTTGAAAGTTTAACAACGAAATACATTTTCCCTAAACTTATTTCAGAAATTACCTGAACATTACCGGTATTGTCCGGAAAACAATCCACATGTCTTTCCAAAATGAATATTTACTTCTACCGGCGATTTCAGAATATTTATTTTGAAGGCTATTGCGTTCTTCATGCGACATTGACAATAATTTCCTGCGGGTCACTACTCTCCATGGCCCGGTAATTCCGGCTGGACTATCGAAACGGTCGTTCCAGTCACTTGTTGTTAAAAGTTCTGCTTCGTATATTGGTAGTGGTCTGTTTCCAACCAATGAGATATCTCCTTTGATCACATTTATCAACTGTGGGATTTCATCTATATTCAGTTTGCGGATAATTCCCCCAATTTTTGTAATACGCGGATCGCCAGCCAAAACCTGTTTGCTTAGCTGATTACGGATTATTGCCGGGTTTTCATTTTTGATTGTTGTTTCAGAATGGTCGGCCAAAGTTTCTTTTTTGTATTCGGTCAAATGCGCCAACTCTTT
>JAUYTA010000476.1 GCA_030695265.1 Bacteroidota bacterium | reverse complement strand
GGGATTCTCTAAATTAGATTATAGCTACGCAATTACACCCGATCCGATCAATTCGTCGCCATCGTACCAGGCAGCAAACTGTCCGGAAGTAATACAGCGCTGTTCTTCATCGAAAATAATGTACATGCCATCTTCGCGCTGGAAAATGGTTGCTTTTTCGAGTGGTTGTCGGTATCGGATGCGAAGATCGTATCTCCGGTTTTCTCCTGAATTCATTACCAAATCAGTTCGTATCCAGTGAATTTCTTCGTTCGGAATAAAAAGACCCGGACGGTACAATCCCGGATGTTCGGTTCCTTCGCCAACGTACAATATATTGCGGTTTACGTCGGTTCCCAACACAAAAAGCGGATCCTGATGACCGCCAATGTTTAGCCCTTTGCGTTGTCCTACTGTGTAATAATGGGCACCGCGGTGTTCTCCGATGACTGCACCATTCCATGGTTTATATGGAAATGCTGAACAAAGCTTGTGGAAGTTTTCTTCGGATTTTTCAACATTCTTTTTCTTAGCGATAAATTCAGCCGGAATTTCAATCACGTTGCCGGTTTTTGGTTCCAGTTGTTGCTGCAAGAAGGTTGGCAAATCAACTTTCCCGACAAAGCAAATACCTTGCGAATCTTTCCGTTCGGCACTTGGAAGATTGGCCTGACGGGCAATTTCCCGCACTTCAGGTTTTTCCAGATGACCAATAGGAAACATCGCTTTCGACAATTGATATTGATTTAACTGGCACAGGAAATAGCTCTGATCTTTGTTGTCGTCTTTTCCGGCGAGCAATTGATGAATGGTTTGACCATCTTTTTCAAACTCCGATTTTCGGCAATAATGGCCGGTTGCGACAAAATCGGCATTGTATTTCAGGCATTCGTCCAGAAAAATATCGAATTTTATTTCGCGGTTGCAAAGTACATCAGGATTTGGAGTTCGTCCCTTGCTGTATTCTGCAAACATGTAATCAACCACGCGTTTTTTGTAATCAACACTCAGGTCAACAATGTGGAATGGAATTTCGAGTTTTTTTGCCACCATTTCGGCTATCATCGCATCATCTTCCCAGGTGCAGCGGGATGTAATGGTTCCGGTTTGGTCGTGCCAGTTCACCATGAACAATGCGATTACATCGTATCCTTGTTGTTTAAGTAAATAGGCTGCAACACTCGAATCAACACCTCCTGATAAGCCTATAACAACACGTTTCATAGGATGCTCTTGTTTCAAATTCAAACTTTGCTTCATTGGTCTTGATTGCGATTTAAACTTATGGGTTTAACCCAAGTTTTTGCAGGCAGATGATTTTTGTACTGAATAAAAATTGGGTAGGCAAAAGTATAGAAAACCGGCAAGTATTCCAACGTTCAGTTTAAATCAGTTCATCCTGATTAATATCGCCAACATCAATAATTTTTTTCAGGATGGCATACATGGTCATTCCTGTAGCGGATTTGATGCCTTTTTTTTCTGAAATATTTTTACGGTGGGAGATAACGGTGTGGGTACTCACGAACAAATGATCGGCGATTTCCTTGTTCGAATAGCCTTTGGT
>JAUYTA010000471.1 GCA_030695265.1 Bacteroidota bacterium | reverse complement strand
TAATCGTTTGCATATTGTATTGTTTCGGCGGTTGCGCCAAATGAGCGCAGCATCGGGCCTTTTACTGAATAACCTATGATTGTGATTACGACCGAAATCAGCAACATCAGTAAAAAACTGCTTCCAAGCACTTTTTCGGCCCTGTCCATGTCGCGTTTTCCCATGTTGATCGAAACCAATACTCCGGCGCCAATACCGATCAGCATTCCGAATCCCATCACGATCAGCATCACCGGAAAGATTACGGAGATGCCGCTAAGCGCCATTGAACCAACTCCTTGTCCGATGAAAACGCGGTCAACAATATTGTATAAGGCATTCACAAACACGCCGATGAATGCAGGTATGAAAAACTTAAGCATCAACCTGGCAATATTCAGTTCGGCCAGTTCTTTCGTTTTCTCGATCATTTTAAACTATTCCACGCTGTTTTTTTACTGTTTCCCAGGCTTCGTTTACTTTCTGGAATTTTTCGTGGGCAGCTTTCTGAATGTCTTCGCCCAGGTAATGAACTTTATCAGGATGATATTTTACGGCCATTTTCCGGTAAGCTTTTTTCAGTTCATCGTCGGTTGCAGTGGCTTCAACTTCCAGAATTTTATAGGCTGCATCGGTGTTGGCTACAAACATTGCCTCAATCGACTGGTAGTCCTTTTCGCTGATTCCCATATGCTGGGCAATATGGCCAATCAGTTTATGCTCCGATTCGTGAACATGTCCATCAGCATCGGCAATTCCAAACAGAAAATGCACCAATTGCAAGCGCGATGGATGGTCCATATTTTTGCGGATCTGATGACAAACCTCAGTAACAGGTATGTTTTGGTTCAGTAAATCGCGCAAAATTTTGATGGCTTCACCAGCCGAAGCAGCTCCAAATGAGCGTACGAAGAATTGCTTTGTGTATTCAAGTTCCGATTTTAATATTTTGGTGTCAGCTTTCATAACAGCTGCAACCAGCACCAAAAGGCTCATCACGTAACCGCCTTGTGTGGTTTGATATCTTTGCTGATTTCCGCTGCTAACCTGCAATTGCTGACTTTTATCGAACAACGAACCTACAACAAAACCTACAATTCCACCAATAGGTCCGAACAAAGCCCAACCCAATCCACCGGTAATCCATTTTCCAAACTTATCCATTTGCTCTTATTTTTTTGTCTATTTCCACGATTTGCGGAATGATTAGTTCATGATCGTTATTGCCGATTACAAAATCGGCCAATTTAATTTTTTCTTCATCGTTTAGCTGGTTTTTTATTCGTTGTTTAACCAGTTCATGCGTTATTTTGTCGCGTTTCATTACACGTTCAATTCTTTGGTTTTCGTTTGCAATAACTGCAATTGATTTGTCCATCAATTTGTAAAAACCAGTCTCGAAAAGAATTGCTGATTCATGCAAAATGTAGGGCGACTGTTGGTTTAGGCACCAATTATCAAAAGACTTATGCACTTCAGGATGCACAATTTTACTAAGTTGGGCCAGTAAAGATGCATTGTTGAATACAATTCCGGCGAGATATTTTCGGTCGATGGTGTGATCGGGAAGGTAAACAGATGTTCCGAACAAGCTAATTAGCCTGGAACGAATTTCAGGATCGGTATTCATGAGCTGTTTGGCAACAATATCAGCCTCAAAAACAGGTATTCCCAATAATGAAAAGACTTTACAAGCAGTGCTTTTCCCGCTTCCTATTCCTCCGGTGATTCCAACTTTAATCATTTGTTTAGTTTTCAATCAGGTATTCAATTTCTTCCGGGGTAATTTTTAAATCGTACAAAAAGTCAGGAGTTGATTCACTGATTATTTTTAATCGTTGTTTGCCATCAACTATCTCGGAATAGGAAACGTAAAGTTTAAAATCATCGGTTTTTATTTCCTGAAAACGGCTTAATCCTACCAGGAAAGTAACTTTTACTTTTGATGGAAAGAGCTTTATATTCAAGTCTTCGGGTTGGTTCATGAGCACAACAGGTATCGAAAGTTGTGCTTCTGTGTATTCTTCAACCGGTATTTTTACAGTCACTTTTTCAGGTTCGAAATAAACATCTTTAATTTTTCGCAACATGACTTCCGTATTCACCATTTTTTCAACCGCGTTGAACTTCTGTAATTCAGTAATAATCAATTTCAGGGTATCTATAATTGGTTGCGGGGCATTAACATCTACCGAATCGGGACTTATTTGAATTTCTCCGGAAATTTGATATTGCTTTTTCAGGTTCACCGTTACCATCGGCTTCACTTTTACGCGTTTCCTTCCCATTTTGTCATATTGAAAATGGAGTGTGTCGGGGTTAATACTGAGGATTTCAATTTCATTCGATAATTTATTCGATATATCGGACACGAATTGTTTTGTTGGAAAATCGAAACCTGTTTTTCTTGATTCCATCATCCTGTTATCGGTCATGTCGTTCACATTAAAATCAAAAGGAATAAACAGGAAGCTTACCTTATTTCGGATGATGGTGAAACCATGTGCCTTTATTCTTAAATTAAATTGTTCGGGAAGCTTGCTTGTCAACGTTTTATTGTTTGGCAGATTGCTGTAAGTGACAGGGATATTCATATCAACAATGTAGCTTTTACCCAGGGCATTCAGAAACCAAAAACCACTTGCTATTGCCACACAAACAACAAATGCAGCAACACGCTTGTCGTTCCTGAAATATACCTTTTTGAGGTATCTCACCACTTTATAAACCCAGTTTGTTTTCACGGCATCAAATATAAATAAAAGGGCCGACATAGTGCCGGCCCTAATTTAAATCATCAAGTAGGTTCAATTATTTCTGAACCGGCACGTCACTCATGTCTTTTACGATTGCAGCTTTATCAACCCTCAATTTTACATTGTCGTCAACCTGAAGCAATACTGTAGTATCTTTCATTTCAATAATTTTTCCGTAGATACCGCCGGTTGTTACAACTTTGTCACCTTTTGCCAGGCTATTACGGAAAGCAGCAACTTCTTTTTGTTTTTTCATCTGTGGTCTGATCATGAAAAAATAGAAAACTACGATGATCAAAATCAAAGGAAGAAATGTCATGATCGGATTTGGTTCAGCACCTGGTGCCGGTTGTCCCATTAATAAGTAATTCATGTGTAAAGTTTATTTAATTTAACTGTATATCTCAATTAACTCGTTGGTTACGTTTGCTCTAATAAATAACTGTTTTTTAGGTTGATCAGCATTCGAAAACAAGGTAATTGTTTTTAGTTGCTTTCCAACTTCTCCTGCCGAATTGTATATCACTTCAATTTTTTCTTCCTGTCCGGGTGCGATGGTTTTATTGGAAATCTTTACTTCTGTACATCCGCATCCTGAATCGACTTCGGTAATAATCAGCGTTTTTGTTCCTTCATTTTTGAAAACAAAGGTGAAAGATACTACTTCTCCAGCCTTCAGCGAACCAAAATTATGCATTTCTTCTGAAAAGGCAAATTTTGCTACTCCGGTTTCATTCTCCGGTTTCGCTGGTGCCGCTTTTTTTGTTCCTGAATTACACGAACCAATAAGAAATAAACAAAATGCCAATCCGGGGATGATTAACTTGAAACTTGAAACTTTGAACTTGAAACTCATTTTATTCGCTTTCTTCTTCACCAATCAAACCGCGCCCTGCCTTTAATATTGTGTTCGCTTTCTTTAAATCTCTCAAGGCCTTGTCAAGTATTCCGTTGATAAAATTCCGGCTTTTTTCGGTGCTGTAATATTTCGACAATTCGATGTATTCATTCATTGTGACTTTGGTCGGGATAGACGGAAAATACAGAAATTCGCTCAAAGCCAGTTCAAGGATCAGGTTGTCGATAAATGCAATACGTTCGATGTCCCAGTTTTCTGTATGCTGTTTGATCAACACTACATTGTCGGCATGGTTTAATACCACTTTCCGGTATAAGTCTTTGGCAAACTGACGGTCTTCATCGTCCTTAAACATCGGGAGCAAGGCCTGTCTTTCGTCGCTTTCTTCCCTGAATTTTTTAAAAGTTTTCAGGATCATACTCACCACAAAATCAAGGTCATCGTTCCAGTAAATGCTCTGTTCTTCCAGCAACGATTCAATATCATCATTGTCTAGAATAAGGTATTTAAAAATGTCCTCAATCAGTTTACGGTCATCGGCAAACGATTGCTGTGGCTCTTTCATGTACTCTTTGTAGAAGTCCTGATCGATGAGTGTCACATAAAGTTTGCGGATCAAATCCTCGTTGTTGATCCATGTGAGTTTGGAAGATTCAAGATACTTGTTTAGCGAAATGTTGACCTTTAACTTACTTAGCAGCAGGTTGTTTACAAACCGGGTATTTGGTGCAAGATCTTCGGAAGTTGGCCGATGCTTTTTCAGGCCCAGATCGATGCGTTCTTCAGCAAATTTCTGAATGTCAAGAACAAGCGCCATCAGATAATGATAAAGATCGAATGTTTTCTGTAAGCTGAAAAAAAGTTCTTTTTCAGTTTGGTTGATCGATGTTTCAGGTGAAGTAAAGAACGCGTACAATATTTGCAATACCTTGATTCGGATTATTCTTCTGCTAATCATTGTCTTAGAACCTGTTTAAATATGGGAGGGCAAAGTTAGGATTTTTTCTCATATCAACTATCAGGAATAGTTAATAGTCATTCGGAAAGAGGAAAAAGGAGTAAAATAAGAGGAATGTAGGAAGACCGGAGACCGAAGTCGGAATAAGGAAATAGTAAATTGTCAATTGGTCAGAGCGGATCTTTTG
>JAUYTA010000465.1 GCA_030695265.1 Bacteroidota bacterium | reverse complement strand
TCATTGTTTTCGGACAACCATTGAATACTTCTGTAATAATTTTCAGTCTCTGGTTTTTCTTTGTCTTCTTCAGGATTCCAGAAACCGTTTTTATATTTCAACCCAAGTATTTTGAGCGAGCCCAATTGTTCATCTTCCCATTTTCGGTCGCGTACGAATTTCTTGAATGTGTAATTGCCATTATTGGTTTCAAGGCTGACAAAAACATTTGAAACCGAATCGGCAAGGTATTGACTGTTTTCGTACCTGAATTTTACGATCAAAACCGGTTGAAGCGCCAGGTTCTGCTCAAGTGAAAGAATGGTTTTGCGGGGAGGTTTACTTTCAATAATTTCAAAACCAGTTGCTTTAACCTCAAATTCCTTAATGGTATTCAGTATAAACGACTGGTAATATTTTTCTTCCGCCTGAAGTGGAATTGCGAGCGATTCTTTTGTCAGGAAGGGAATTACTTTTTTTCCTGAAAGGTGGCTGAAAACAAACATTTGGTTGAGATAAACAAAACCGCAGGGTTGCGTACAAACCAGCTTAATGTTTTTATTCAGCAGTCCTATATCTTTTCCTTCATGGCTGATCTTCAGGTGATATTGTGTTCCGGTTTCTGTGCGATTGAAATAAAAGGTGCAGTCAGAAAATACAGGATTAACCTTGATTTCATCCTCGTCGTAAAGATTCGCGTATTTTGCCTGTTTGAAGTATAGTCTTGTTTTTCCTTTCATCAGTATCAACAAACATCGGTACATATATTTGTCGATGTACGGGCTGATGTGGTTCTGAAAAAGGTCTTTGTCCATGTTCTGAAAAAAGACCGACTGATCCGTCTTTTTTGTGAATTTCTTCATCAACATTTCATCGCTGTAATTTTCGATGAGTTTGAGCAATTCGAGTTCCGATTCGTTCAAAACCAATCCGCCACTTTTCAGATCGTGTGGTTTCACCACTTTTTTTATGGTGTAATACGATTTTTCTTTTTCAATTAAAAGCGGCACAAAAATGTGTCCCACCGAGCGGTGTTCCGTGAATCCGATTACAAACTCCTGTTCCAATTTTTCGATTTTTATTTGAATGTTATCTACCTGTATTGTTTTCAATCTGTACCCGGGCGTACAAACAAAACTTTAAAGATAAGACATTCCTGCTTGTGGAGGCTGATTTTTTCACTGAAGGGGCGATTTAAAACCAACATTTAACTTGCGGCAATAATTCCTTACGGGAATTTCTGAAATTGAATATCCGATTGTTTACCCAGGGTATTCTTTGCCGTCAGCTTCAGCTGACGGATAAAATTGCGACCACAAGCAAGGCTTTAGCCACAGATTTTGGGCTAAAGCCCAGAGATCTCCGTTCCTTTTTATCCGTCCCGATTTATCAGCGATTTTATTGAGCATGTCCGTTTTATAGTATTGAGTATTAAACAACAATAAATGAATGAGTTAGCCGCATATTCGCTCACTTTCAAAATGGCGGTATCCATTTTTAGTATTCATTAGATACTAACATTTCGGAGGAGTTAAA
>JAUYTA010000445.1 GCA_030695265.1 Bacteroidota bacterium | reverse complement strand
GTTAAGCCAAATCCGCAAAAGCCGGTTTTTCGGATACTGGTAGAATTGACCAATACCGAATGCATAATTCAGGAGGAAAACCTGATGATTGAATTTGAAAACCACCACGATTATACCCCGGAATACAAGGAATTGACAAAGGATTTTTACCAGAAGTTTTGACTTGAATTACACCAGAAACATAAACGGACTGTATGTTTTTTCCATTCTGGTGGCAAACCGGTCGATTGAGCCGTGATCAATTTTAGAAACACTCTCGTTCACTTTTGCGATTTTTCTAACCAGCATCCGTTCAACGAAATTCATTTTCTCGAAATTGAATTCGCCCCCAAAAATAGCTTCGGTTTTTGCCATTTGGTGCAACTCCTCCGGAAAAGCATTCTTGATCTGTTCGCGGGCAACTTCAGGCTCGTACATGCAGCAAATAAAAAGGCCTATTTCCTTGTTTTCCAATGCTTCCAGATTGGATGTGCAGAAATCTCTGACCCTTTTCTGAATTTGTCCGGCATGAATGGATCCGCCGATAATAACCCTGTCGGAATCGACAACTGAAGGTGATGGATCTTTCCGCAAATTAATGATTACGACTTCACCCGATAGCTTTTGGGAAAGTTCGTGCACCACTTTTTCGGTGCATCCGTGCGACGTACTGTAAATAATAGTTGTTTTCATGTTTCCGTTATTTTGTTTCTTCCCAAATTTACGGAAACGCGATCAATCAATCAGGTAAGTTTAGTCATAATTTTCACCTTTTTTTGTTAAAAAAGCCAAACAATAAATTAGCTTACCGGTTAATTGCAATGTTATCTTTCCGCATTAACAAAAGACTTAGTTGTCTGAAATAAAAATAAATAGTATTTTTGTCCTCCAAATTTTAAAAGTATGATGAGTCTAATTAAGCACGATATAAAGATTGACGAAAGTTTTTATAAGATTGAAGAAATCAGGCATTTGACAGGCGAAACATTTTCGCTGAAATTGCCACGGGCACGGTTTCCTTTTCAGGCAGGCCAGCATCTTTCGCTGGGTATTCACGGCGATTACCAAAGCAGGGAGTACTCGATATACAGCGGCGAAAACGACGCCAACCTCGAAGTTTTGGTAAAAGAAGTTGACAATGGATATTTCACCCCCAAACTTCGCAAACTGAAAGCAGGCGATTTGGTGGAGATTCATGGTCCTTTCGGAAAATTCGGGATGGATGCAAAAGCTGCCGAAACCGGAAAGTTTGTTTTCATCGCCAGTGGCACTGG
>JAUYTA010000443.1 GCA_030695265.1 Bacteroidota bacterium | reverse complement strand
GTGTCGGTTGACTTCGCAATGCAGGAATTCTATTTCAGGAAGCAAATAGAAATTGCTCAAAAGCATTCTAAACCTCTGATTATTCATTGTGTAAGGGCGTTTCCGGAACTAATGAAAATCAAGAAGGAAACGAAATCAGACATTCCCTGGATTATACATGGTTTTCATGGCAATCAGCAAACAGCTTTGCAACTTATGAGGCACAATTTTTACTTTTCTGTTGGCGAAAAGTTGCTCTCTGATCAACGCAAAAAGGATATCTTGAAACTTCTCCCTGCTGACCGGCTGTTTCTGGAAACCGATGACGGCAATACCTCAATCAGCGGGATTTATTCACTGGCTGCACAAATATTAAATATCAGTCATGAAAATTTGATTGACATTGTTCTTGAAAATTTCAAACACCTTTTTGGATTTGAAAAGCTGCCAATATTGATTTAACCTGATTTTTTTTGAACATTTTATAAATAGTTTTGTCTATTTGCTAAAACTGTTTATGTTTGCACTCAATAAAATCAAGTTATAAAAAATGAATTATTCAGCAAAATATAGCTTTTACTGCGCTTTCTCCTCCAGAGCTTGCAATGATTTTATCATGTCTGCCATGCCTATGATAATGCGCTAGCCTTCAGGCGGTGTGATTATGCATGTTGTTTGAAGGCTTCCATCCGATTAAAGAATTTACCCAAATTTTCATTTTTAAACATTTATCATGTCAAATTGTGTCGTACGATTTGGCGGAAACAGCTTATCCGAATTCCATGTATTGGAAGCATTCGCCAATCTTTTGAGTGCATCAGGAAAAAAAGCCGTTGTGGTAGTTTCCGCTATACCAGAAATACAGCAGAGTATCGAGCAGGGAATCAATCTGTTAATCAACAATGCCGCATCTTCTGCAATAATTATGCAGCAGATCAATGATTCAGTCCTTCATAAATTAAATGTATTTCAGGAATCAGAGTTGAATGAATTGCTAAAATCAGAATTAAATGCGTTGCATAATCTACTGAAAGGCATTGAATTTACAGGCGATTTTTCTGTATCGCTTAAAGATCAGGTCGTTAGTTTTTCGGAAAGGATTACTGCGGCAGTTTTGCAATTATTTTTATCGAAGAGCCAACTTAAATCAACAATTATTTATCCTGAAAATCTGGGACTTATTGTCACAGAAGAATATGGGAATGCAACCATTTTATACAAGGAATCTCCCAATGTAAAAAACTCATTATCAGGAGGAATAAATTTAATTCCAGGATCATATGGAATCACCAAAAGCGGCAAAATTGCCCGGGTAGGTAAAAATTCTGCTGATTATACTGCCGCCGGAATTACCCGTTTGATTGATGCGGATTCGCTGCAACTTTGGGAACTCGACAAAGAATTCAAAACCTGTGATTCTGATTCAGTGGCTGATGCACAGCTGATTCCGCGCCTGACTTATTCTGAAGCTTCTGAATTGTCTTATTTCAGCGAATTTTCAATTCATCCCCGAATTGTTGAGCCACTGATCAGCAGGCACATTCCAATTCAGGTATTCAGGTTGGCAAATAAAGGCAAGGAATTGACCACTATCATTAATTCTGAATCGTTTGTAACGCCCAATGTTGTTAAAAGCGTAGTACATACCAATGAAATTGCAGTATTGAAACTAAATGGCCCGGGCGTTGGTTTTAAACCTGGAATCCTGGCCAAAGTAACAACCGCATTTCATAACTCCGGAATAAATATTCGGTCTGTAATTACCTCACAGGTAAGCATTAATATTATCCTGAACAAAAATGAAATTGCCCGGGCCAGAAAGATTTGCAAAGAATTGCCGTTGAGTTCGGTAAGCGAAATTATCATTGAAGACAAGGTGTCGCTCATAGCAGTAGTTGGTCATGGAATGCAGCAGCACCACGGTGTATCGGCCAAGTTATTTACAGCCGTTGCCCAACACAAAATAAACGTACTGCTCAGTGGCTCCGGGGCTTCTGATCTTGTCAGCTATTTAATTGTCGATCAGAAACACACGCAGAAAGCCATCAAAGAAATTCATCAGATATTTTTCAATTAGATTTTTAACCCTTAAAATAAATTACAATGACTGAAAGAAAATTACATTTCGAAACGCTGCAGCTACATGCAGGACAACAGGTTGACCCAACAACACAATCGCGGGCAGTTCCAATTTACCAGACTTCGTCGTATGCGTTCAAAAACGCCGAACATGCTTCCAATCTTTTTGCGTTGAAAGAATTCGGGAATATTTATACCCGGATCATGAACCCGACTACTGATGTATTTGAGCAGCGAATAGCAGCGCTTGAAGGTGGAGTTGCTGCACTGGGTGTGGCTTCCGGCCATTCTGCGCAGTTTTTGACCTTCACAAACATCATGGGCATTGGCGATAATTTTGTGAGTTCTCCGTTTCTGTATGGCGGATCATACAATCAGTTCACGGTTACCTTTAAAAAACTTGGCATTGAAGCCAGATTAGCTGAAGACCTTACTATTGAAGCATTTGAGAAACTCATTGATGAAAATACCAAGGCCATTTATCTGGAAACCATCGGAAACCCGGGTTTTGTGGTTCCCGACTTTGATGCTTTCAGTACCCTGGCAAAAAAATATGATATTCCTTTCATTGTTGACAATACATTTGGCGCAGCAGGATATCTTTTTCGTCCGATTGAGCATGGGGCAAACATTGTGGTTGAATCGGCTACAAAATGGATTGGCGGCCACGGAACCACTATTGGCGGAGTGATCGTTGATGCAGGAAATTTCAATTGGGGCAACGGCAAATTTCCCGGATTCACTGAACCTTCAGAAGGATATCACGGCTTGAAATACTGGGATATTTTCAACTTTGACGGCCCGTTCGGCAACATAGCTTTTATCATCAAAGCTCGTGTTGAAGGTTTGCGCGATATCGGACCTTCGCAGAGTCCGTTCAATTCATTCCTGTTGCTTCAGGGACTCGAAACCTTGTCGCTGCGCATGGAACGCCACATTCAGAACACACTCGCTTTGGCCAAATGGCTCCAAAAACATCCAAAAGTGGCCAGTGTAAATTATCCGGGCCTGGAAGGAAATCAATCGTATGAACTGGCTAAAAGATATTTACCGAATGGTGCCGGAGGCGTACTTTCTTTTGATGTGAAAGGCGACAAGGAAAGTGCAATAAAAGTAGTTGACAGCCTGAAACTTGTCAGCCATCTGGCCAATGTTGGCGATGCCAAAACGCTGATCATTCAGCCATCGGCAACTACCCATTCGCAATTGCCTGAAGATGCTCAGATCGCAGCAGGAGTTTACCCTTCCTCATTGTGGGTTTCTGTCGGCCTCGAACACATCGACGATATTTTTGCCGATTTTGATCAGGCCCTAAACCAAATTGGTTAATTTTACAAAACTTTTACCGGAATCTTTGCTTCAATCAGAGATTCCGGTATTACAAATTAAACTATTGATATT
>JAUYTA010000061.1 GCA_030695265.1 Bacteroidota bacterium | reverse complement strand
GACGAGGATCTGAAAATCATGGAGGCCAATCTGGTTGAATTTGCCAAATGCAATCCGGACAACACCCAGCTCGAATCAGATATTGACAACCGTTTCCATCTGGCAGTGGCACGGGCAACCGAGAATCCGTTCGTAATTATTACCATGGAACCGGTGCACAATTTACTTCCACGGATGCGCAACTTTATTTATGCCAACATCGACGGTGAAAAGGAAATTACACTTGGCTACCACAAGGAAATTGTGAATGCAATTCGTGAGCGGGATGCTGATCGTGCCTACGAAAAGATGCAGGCTCATATCGATCGCAACATGCAGGTTTACAACAAGTTTTTCAAACATTCTTAATAAAAAAAACTTTTCCAAAGCTTTATAAATTAGAATAAAGCTTTGGAAAAGTTAATAGCAAATTAATTACGCCAGAATTTCCTTTACCTGGTTGTAAACATTCACGGCTGTAAATCCAAGTTTTTCATCCAGAACAGTATAAGGAGCAGAATATCCAAATGATTCCAATCCAAAAACTTTACCATCAGCGCCAACCAATCCTTCAAGGTTAACAGGCAATCCGGCAGTCATTCCGAATTTTTTAACTCCTGAAGGCAATACACTTTGCTGGTATTCTTTGCTTTGGCTGCGGAACAATCCTTCGGACGGAACCGATACAATCCGGCATTTGATGCCTTCCTTTTCAAGCAATACCTGACCTTCAACCAATGTGGCAACTTCAGAACCGCTTGCCAAAAGGATCACATCGGGCGTTCCTTCTGAATCGGTAACAATGTAAGCGCCTTTTCCTGCTTGCTGTGCTTCGGCATAACGATCGCCTTTCGACGGAAGGTTTTTTATGTTCTGACGCGATAAAATCAACGCTGTTGGCGAATCTGTATTTTCAAGGGCAAGTTTCCATGCAACTGTTGATTCTTCACTGTCTGCCGGACGAAGTACCAATACAGAATTTTTGCCATGGTGGTTTTTCAGCTTTTCCATCAGACGGATCTGGGCTTCCTGCTCAACGGGCTGGTGGGTCGGTCCGTCTTCCCCAACACGGAAAGCATCGTGTGTCCAAACGTATTTTACAGGCAACTGCATCAGGGCGGCCATACGCACTGCCGGTTTCATGTAATCAGAGAAAACAAAGAAAGTTCCGCAAACCGGAATAACGCCTCCGTGTAAAGCCATTCCGTTCATGACACAAGCCATGGTCAGCTCGCAAACGCCAGCCTGAAAGAATGATCCGGAGAAATCGCCGTTTGTAAATGCTGTGGTTTTTTTCAGGAATCCGTCAGTTTTATCAGAGTTTGAAAGGTCGGCTGAGGAAACGATCATGTTTTCAACTTCGCCTGCAAATGCTGCCAAAACGGTGCTCGAAGCTGCGCGTGTTGCGGTTCCGGCTTTCTGCACAATTTTATCGAAATCGAATGCCGGAGCTTCGTTGCTGAAAAAAGTTGCAAGTTTTGCAGCTAATTCAGGATTGGCATTTCTCCATTCCAATTGAGCTGTTTTTTTCTCAGCAGCTGCGGCAATCAATTCAGCTTTACGTTTGTCGAACATTTCCTGAACATCGTCAAAAATAACAAATGGATTTTTAGGATCGCCATTCAGATTTTCAATTGATTTTTCGAATGAAGCGCCTGCCTCGCCCAACGGCATTCCGTGTGTAGCACACT
>JAUYTA010000425.1 GCA_030695265.1 Bacteroidota bacterium | reverse complement strand
TGATGGTGTTTTTAATTAATTTAGGAATTGCCAGGCCCAGGTAATAACGTTCGGCATGGTAAAAAGCGCCCACTCCGAAGTTGGGTAAGAAGTTGCGGTTGATATCGTTGGCAAAAACCGGATCGTTTGGATCGTTGGTCAGTAAATCGGTGAGGCCGGCTTCGTAGAAATTAACGCCCGCTTTTAAACCGAGTGCAAGATTGCGCTTGTTGCTGAAACGTAAAGTATAGGAATAATCGGAATACAGACCTGTTTGCCTGATTGGACCAATGCGATCGTGCAAAAACGACAATCCCAACCCCATATTTGTGTTGGAAATTGGCGAATGCATCGCGAAAGTTCTGGTGTCGGGGGCGTCTGCCATCGTTACCCATTGGTCGCGCGATACAACCATCATGGTGAACACTTCTTTTGATCCGGCATAGGCAGGATTGATGGTCATCATGTTTTCCATGTATTGCGTGTACATCGGATCCTGCTGGGCAAAAGTTTTCCCTGCAAGAAACACCAACGCGGTTACCAGAAATAGTCGGGCAACCAGATGGCCAAGATGTACTATGTAATTTTTGTTGTTCAAGTTTTATTTATTTTAAAATCATATTTTCAAAATTTTGAATTTTCATTCCATTTTATCCGTCGCCTAAAGGCAGACAGCCTGTCCCGATTTTTATCGGGAGCAAAGGATATCCAGTATATTAATTATCAGCTTGCTTTTTGCATTTTCTCATTTCTTATTTTTTATTCGATATTTCTTATTTCTTATTTTTTCATTTTTCCATTTCGTCCGAAAGATGGTTCTTCCTTTGAAAAACGTTACTACGCGGACGGGTTTCTACCTTCCATATTCAATTCTACAAATATTCCGCACCTAAAGGCGCTTTTTCAAATCATCGCATTTTATTAAACCCTATTTCTCTCCCTCGAAGTTTTCTTTCTCCCCTTCCGCCAGCTGGCGGAGAGGGGTCGGGGGAGGCTTTCTTCTTCAATCCGTCGCCTAAAGGCAGACAGCAAAGGATATCCAGGGTATTAATTATCAGCTTGCTTTTTGCATTTTCAAATCAACTCATTTTCAAATTTCCAAATCGCCCCGTCGTTTCAATCATGGGATTGCTTCCCCCTCCTTCGTCGGTGTCGCAATGACGCGTTACACATCGCCTTGTCGCCCTGTCGCCCCTGTCGCCCTGTCGCCCCTGTCGCCCTCTCTCCAAATCGCCCCATCTCCCTTTCGCCTTGTCGCCCCCATCTCCCCTTCGCCCCCTCGCCTTGTCGCCCTTTCTCCGGTCTTCCGTCTTCCCTATCTATCCAAATAAATCGATTTACTGATCTTTTCTTTTCCGTTAAGGGTTAAAATATAATAGTATGTTCCCGATGGAACCGGGCCTGAACCAATGCGCATGCCATTGGTGACTGTTCCGTCCCAGAAGCCGCTCTGGCCTGCTTTATTGCCATAGTTGTTCGATTGGTACACAATATTTCCCCAACGGTTGAAGATTTCAATCTGTACCGTATTGTATTTTGCCAGACCTTTTATCTCAAACTTGTCGTTGATGCCGTCGCCGTTTGGCGAGAAAGCTTCAGGAATAAAGAATGGTACGTCGTTGATGAATACAAGTACTTTCGCGTTGTCGCAATTTTGGAAATAGTCGCATACCTGATAGATAAATTCATCCTGACCGATGTACGATTCTTCAGGCGCATATATAATCAACGAATCGGCTGACACTGTTGCCAGACCATGTAAAGGAGGTGTCACAATCGAAATGCCCGAAGGGTTGATGGCATTGCGCGGAATATCGTTTCTCAGCACATTGATGATCACACGTTCGTTTACAATTGTGCTGGCCGTGTCGTTGATTGCCTGAATATAAATCCCGACATTGACTGAATCTTTGGCGATACATCCCAGCGCATCGGTTACCTGAAGATAATACATGCCCAAACCACTTACCATTGCAGTTGGCTGAGTTTCGCCGCTCAGAATAATACCTTCCTTCGACAACCATAAATAAGTAAGTCCGACACCTGTACTTTTTGCTCCGTTCAGCAAAATACTGGTATTCGGTGCATCAACAAATACGTTTTTGTCGGTTACCGCCAATGGGGCAGGCAATACCGAAACCAATACAGACGTAGTATCTTTCAGCCCTTTGCTATCGGTGATGGTCAGCAAATAACGGGTCGATTTTCCGGGGGTAAACCGAGGTTTCGGACTTGTCGCATTGTCGAGATAAACCGAAGGCGACCAATTAAAGCTGAGCCCATCGCCACCCGATTTGCTTGCATCGAGCACTGTTCCGGCAATATTGCAACTTCCGACTGCAATAAGCGGCGCGCCCTGAATACGGGCAACCGGTCCGCGGCGAATAATGGTTTTTACAACCGACTGGTTGTTCGCGTACGATGGATCCCAGGTTGAACTGATTACAGTGGCAAGGTTTTTCAAAGTATCTG
>JAUYTA010000424.1 GCA_030695265.1 Bacteroidota bacterium | reverse complement strand
CAAATAAAAACAACCCTATTATGAAAACCAAAATTCAAAAGTCTATTTGTATGGCATTTCTGATTTTATCTTTCAGTATTGTGCCTTGCAGCCATTTGTTTTCGCAAAAGTTTGAACCCACAATGGATTCATTCAAGCAATACAAATATCCTGAATGGTTCAGCGATGCCAAATTCGGAATTTGGGCGCATTGGGGACCACAGGCTGTGCCACGTCAGGGCGACTGGTATGCAAAAAAAATGTACCAGAACCAGGGATGGGACTGGAGTAAAAATGCCTTTAGCGATAAGCCCGACGAACACTACACATACCATGTTGCCAACTATGACCATCCATCCAAATTCGGCTACAAAGACATTATTCCACTTTGGAAAGCAGAACGATGGGATCCGGAGAAACTGATGGCACTCTACAAAAAAATTGGCGCTAAATATTTTGTCAGTATGGCTACCCATCACGATAATTTTTTCCTTTGGAACTCAAAAATCCACAAATGGAATTCGGTGAACATGGGACCAAAGAAAGATGTGGTTGGACTTTGGCAAAAAGCAGCCAAAAAAGAAGGATTACGTTTTGGGGTCTCCGAACATCTTGGCGCCAGTTATACCTGGTTTCAGAGCAGCCGTGGCGCCGATAAAACCGGCCCGATGGCTGGAGTCCCTTATGATGGAAACAATGAAGAATATGCAGATTTATACCACAAAAAAACTGCTTCCGACGATAACGAATGGCTGACAAAAGATCCGGAAAACCATCAGCATTGGTTGTCGTGCATCACCGAACTGATTGACATGTACCAGCCCGATCTGCTTTATTCTGACAGCGAACTGCCTTTTGGCGAAGTTGGCCGAACAATGCTGGCAAATTACTACAATCAGGATATCGCCAAAAACGGCGGAAAACTGGATGCCGTTTACACCGCCAAACACCATCCTGAAAATGCAAATGGCCGCTGGGTCATGGATATTGAGCGCGGAGTAACTGATTCGATTAATCCTTATCCGTGGCAAACCGACACTTCTATCGGCGACTGGTATTACCGTACTGGTCAGAAATACCGCTCCGGACTTGAAATTATTCAAATGCTGGTCGATATTGTCAGCAAAAACGGAAACCTGCTTATTAATGTAGTACAAACTCCTGAAGGTGATCTTGAACCGGATGTGCTGGCAATCTTGGAAGAAATTGGCAATTGGATTCCGGCCAATGGCGAGGGAATCTATGGCTCACGTCCATGGAAAATATATGGTGAAGGCCCGTCAACATTGAAAAACCAACCCAAAGGTCAATTCGGCGGTTTAAGTGATGTTCGTCCGTATGAATCATCCGACATTCGGTTTACAACAAAAGACAAAGCCCTATATGCTTTTTGCATGCAAGCTTCTGCCGACGCCATCCGAATCCTTTCGTTGGGCAAAAATTCAAAAGTCCCCACACAAAAAGTCGCTTCCATTAAAATGCTTGGAAGTTCAGAGAAAATCAAATGGAATCAGGAAAATGAAGCGCTGGTTATTACCAAACCTTCAAAATTGCCCAATTGGCAGGTGATCGGATTTAAAATTGAATTTCAGAAATAATAAAGACCAGAATCAGCCTTTTAACTTTCAACCAAAATCCGGAGAAATCAATGTATTTCTCCGGATTTTTCTATTTACAGCTGTTCGTGGGCGTTTGAAATACTGACGAAAGTCAACCAATGTTGTTAAACATTCATTTGCAATGCCTTATCTCACACATTGTCAGCTATATAAATATTTATTAGTTTTTGATGAATCGGGACATCCAACACGTGAATGTCATAACTTTGGCTATTATTATTAAA
>JAUYTA010000422.1 GCA_030695265.1 Bacteroidota bacterium | reverse complement strand
TTTAATACCGGTGTCAGCAATGGTTTCTTCCACAGCTTTTTTAACATCCTCACTTCCGGAAGCCACACAGCACGAACCGAGCCCAATGCGGATTTCGCCTTGAATTTCCTGTCCGTCCACATTCCGGAACAATCCTTTTTTTGCTCCTGAAATCCCGGCATGTTTTTCGAAATCGGCGACCACATTGCCAACTTTATCGGAAGCGACGTGCCCATAAGTTATTTCGTCAATCTGAACCACCGGCGCCAAGGTACAGCAACCGAGGCACGAGACTTTTTCAAGGGTATATTTTCGCGAAGCATCGGTTTCTTCGTTTCCGGTGAGGTTGAAATGACGACGGAAAGCGTCGTAAACCTGGCCAGCTCCTTTCACGTGGCAAGCCGTTCCAACGCAAACCTTGATAATGTGCTCGCCAACCGGCTGCATCCTGAATTGCGAATAGAACGAAGCCACCCCGACAATCTGTTCCGGAGTAATTTCTGTTTTTTCGCAAACGTATTTCAGCGCTTCCTCCGGAAGGTAATTGAATGTATCCTGAATCGCCTGCAAAATCGGAATGACGGATTTCCCCTCCACTCCTTTTTCAGCGATGATATCGTCAACTGTTTGTTGTATGTTCGTTTCGTTGTTCACGTTGTTAATTTTCTATTTGACAGAAATTTCGAATAAGGATTCGGACTTTGTTGTTTCTTATTTCTTGTTTGATATTTCTTATTCGATATTTCTTATTCGATATTTCTTATTTACTCTTTTTTTTCGTTTTATCGTTTCCGTCCGAAAGAAGGTTATCATACAAAAATTACTTTCTCGCGGACGGGTTTTTACTCCTTTTCTTCAACCCGGGGTTTCGCCCCGGGTTATTGATATTTTGCCCCTTCAGGGCAACAAAAATCACTTTGTGCCCAAACAATACAAATTATTCATGCCTCTCAGATACACCTTACCATCGGCAAACACAGGCGAGCAAACTGATTTTTCGCCCAGTTCAGGAGTTCCGATCTTTTGGTATTCTTTGGCAGCTTTTACAATGTGCGTTTTGCCCGACATGTCGGTGATGTAAACTTTTCCATCGGCATAAATTGGCGACGAATAAAAAGCATCTCCATATTCCTGTTCCCAGTGTTTCTCGCCTGTTTTGGCATCAAGACAGGTAAAAACGCCGTAAGTAGTTGCAATATACAGCAATCCGTTTACAGCCAGCGGGCTCGAAACTTCAGGCAAATATTCGTCGGCTTCCCAAACTATTTCAGTAGTTCCGCCAATCTTTATCCCAACCAGTTTCGCGTATTCGTTGGCGGCAAACACCATCCCATCCGCATATCCGGCTGATGGGCCAACTTCTCCGGAAAGACAGGCAATGTTCCAAAGTTCTTTTCCGGTTTCAGGATTGTATGAATTTACGTTTGGGTTGGTCGTCAAAATCAGTTCCATGCGACTTCCTGTATTTACCAGAATCGGCGACGACCACGATACTTTTGAAGCGCGGACAGTTTCCCAAACGGTTGCACCAGTTTGAGTGGCCAAAGCCAAAAGCTTTCCTGAACGGTTGGTATCGTATTGAATCAACAATTTGTCTTTGTAAATGATTAGCGACGAAGAATGTCCGTAATGATTGTCAGGAACACCCAGGTTGCGCGCCCACAAACGTTTTCCACTCATATCGAGGGCAATCACATCGCCTGTTCCGAAAATCGCAAATACCGCGCGACCGTCAGTTGCCATGGTTGGTGCTGCCAAACCCGTATCGGCAGTTACTTTGGGTGCTGAAGCCGGCGAACCTTGAATATTATCAGCCGAAGCTTCCCAAAGCAATTTCCCAGTGTTTTTATCGTAGCAATAAACCATGCGAACCTGCGCATCTGCTCCGGTCACAAACAACTGGTTCCCCCAAATGATGGGCGAACTGTAGCCGGATTTTGGAACTTTGACTTTCCAGATTACATTTTTACCTCCGGCGCCATTCCAGTCGGTTGGCGTATTTTTTTGAGCTGCCACCCCAATTCCTTCAGCGCCACGGAAGAACGGATAATTGGCTTTTAACTGCGCCAGTGTTGGTATACCGGCTGGTGCAGGAGCGGCAGCAGTTTCTATATTTGTTACCGGATCATCAGTCGTATCAGGTATTTCCGCAACCTGAACATCACCCGGTGGAACTGTTGAATCTTCAGGAGCAACAGCCGGTTCTGCATTTTCAGCAACAGCTATT
>JAUYTA010000410.1 GCA_030695265.1 Bacteroidota bacterium | reverse complement strand
GCCAAACAAAAATTGCTACTTCCCTATCCGGCCGCCTACAATGTTTATTTCCAAACACCTTTTACTGAAGAGGAAAAACTCGAGGTACGAACCGACAGTAAACTTCGCCGCATCAGACTAAGAGCAGGCATGACGGTATTTGACATCGAATAGGAAGCTCATTAAGAAAACGCAGAATTTATGAAAATAGGTTCTGCGTTTTTGTTTTGAACATTTGATATGTATTAATTGTCTAATAATAACTTATTTCGGAGTAGAATGAGCATGAACTAAAGATTCAATTTAACTTCTTGAATTTAGTTTTATGAATAAGACAGATAATTACATATTCATAAAAGTTCTACTGGCAGCATTCTTTCTGCTGTTACTCAACTCATGGCTTACCTACCACATTGGCAAAGATTTTCTCGAAACCTATTTCATCAATGGCATTTTGGTCTTTTTTGCATTCGTAAGCTTCTTCCTGAAATACATTAAAAAAGATGAAGAAGAAAATATTAATAAAACTTACTCAAAGTGGATATCAGGGATTTTGAGTTTCCAGATGATTGCCGGATTTTATATTTTATTTTTTATGGCCGGTTGTTTTGTTTCTTCAATTCAAATTTCAAGTAATAAAATCCAGTCTGATACATCCCTAAACTTATTTACACGATCGGATTCGGCTGCAACTAAACTTGAAATCTCAGAAAAGAACCCCTTTGCAAAAAAGACAGTTTTAACCATTCCCTTTGGACGATCATTCATTATAAATACCAAAGGTTATCAACAATTAGAATTTCAGGTTTATCCATGGATCGGGAAAAAAATTACCCTCGAAAATGACCTGAAAGTTTCCCCGACAATCATTACAAAGGTTCCTGTTGAGTATTTTATGCAGTTGGCGCGAGCGAAACTAATTTTACAACACAACCATCAAACGATTGACACTTTCGACCTGAAGGGTCGCGCCACCATAGTCATTGGACAGATTCCGGAAATTCCGGAGGATTATTTCGAAAAATGGCATTTAGAGCTCAAAGGATTGTACCGGGACGATGTGATCATTTATAGTAGTTTGAATAAATGGAGCGTTGAAGAACCTTTGTTTATTCCGGTTGATCTGCATGCCTACGACAGTCTTGATCTGGAATTGACATCTGCTTCAGGAAGAAAGCTTGCTGTTTGCAAAGGCACGGCTGATTCTGACAAGTTTAAGGAACTAAAATTTAAATCTGTGGAACAATGAAAATCAGGATAGTGATTATTTGCTTCATTCTGTTGCTGGCTGGTCGTTTATTTGCTGAAGATAAAAAGACAATTCAGGTCAGGTTCACGATTACTGAGCCGCAATACAAAGATTATTACGATTCAGAAACCAAACTGATTGAAAATAAATGTTCGTCATTGATGGTTGATTACCTGAACAAAACCTTTGGATTTTTTCATTTTTCCATTGGCTCCAATCAACCGGCACTGCACATCGAACTGACACGTAATGAGGGAAACATTGGCACAAGCTCATCATTGAAAGAAGTTGGTTTTAAGGTTTTTATAAAACATCTGCAGAATTCCGGCAATGAAAAACCTGTTTATTGGGTTTTCCGTCCAGTTGAAAGATACATTGAATCATTGCCTGATGTGAAGGAAGAATTTATTGATGAGATTGTTCAAACCTTTAAAATTGGAATTGCAAAAAATAAGGAAGAACTGGTTAAAAACATATTAAGCAAGGTAGAGGTTGCCAACGATTTTTATTTCATTCAGGATAAAAAATTGTTTATTCTGCCACTTGCCGAAAAGGAAAACAACATCGCGAAATTCAGTCTCTTTCTTATTATTACTTCTATTCCTGATGATATTTTTGGATCAGTTGAATCTTATGACACCACACAGGTAACTGCATCTATTAAAAATCGGGAGGAAGCAATATTGAAGTATAAACTTCCAAATACTTATCCTGAAGGAAGTCTTGCGTTAAAAAAACTGGCAAACGTTTCGAATGAAATAGCCATTGATTCGTCAAATATGGATGCGATAATAAAGAAGATATTCATTCTTAAACATTTGCCTCTTGTAAATACAGATATGGAAATCATTTCTCCGGAAACTTTTTTCAGAACATCAAATCCACAATAATATGAAGTCTAAAATTTCAAAACTGACGGCCATTTTGGTGTTATTTTTAAGCCTGACGACAATTTTACAGGCACAGGACAGAATCTTAACTGAGGTCGACTCGATCTGCAATACAGCCTTGGAATTACCATTTGATGAAGGAATTGCACTCATAACCAGCAATTTTGAAAAATGCCGTAATTCCAGTCAGGAATCAATTTGCTTGTTGAAATTATATTTTACTGCCGGGTATATGTATCAGTTAGCATCAAATGAATCTCCTGCCAATCAACAAGCCTTGCTGTCAGAGTCAATTGCCTACTATAAAAGAGCACATGCAATCGATCCAAATGACATCTCGGTTATTAACAACCTGTTTTTGGTAAATAAAGCTATGGGGAATTACGAAAATGCAATCAACATTCTTGATCTGGCAATTAAAGCAGACAAAAAGAGCAAACTAAAATACGAAATCAACAAAGGCGACATATATTATGAAATCAAGGATTTTAAAAATGCCATTGAATTTTACACACCTGCTTTTTTTATGAATGTTAACAATGAAGGACTTGGATGGAAAATACTTTATTCCTATTCGCAATTATCTGACCCGGACGAAGCATTCGGAGGTTTGGTTACTTTTTCCGGTAAGTTGTTCGATCAGGAAGTGAATGATCTGGCAAGAAACGGATATTTGTATGCGGTAAAAAATGCGTTAGCGATAAAAGACAATGAAAAAGCAGTTCAGGCATGTATAAGTTGGGCTGAAACACTTGCCAGAAAAAATACAATTACCGGAACCTACGCCGACGAATTGCCTGATTTAAAGACATGGCCATCGCCTTGCAATGAGGAACTTCAGATGTTGTTGACGAATTCGTTTGGGAAACCCGAAAATATAAAGTGGTGGACTGTAAATGATTTTCGTCGTCATATCACCGCAACCATATTTTTGAAAATGAAATCTGCAGCACTTATTGACGGCGATATCGAAACTGCAGTTAAGATGCTTGAAACAGCGTTGGACATTGCTCCCGAGTTTTACAGGTACGACGGCGACCCTAAATTAAAAAAATATTTCCCGGTTAAACTGGAAATTGCAATTGAATTGTCGGGTTTATACAACCGATATCCCAAATTGGATTTGAACAATGCCAAGTACGAGGCCCTCATCAGGGAATTATTCAATGAAAAAAGCATGCACTACCTGCAAAACGACCTCGAATCGATACAAAAATCACACACCATGCTGGGTTTGATTTATGCTGACAGAAATGTATGGAAATCAACATGGTTTGCCGGAAATGCCATCTTTCAACTTGAAAATGCCATTAAGTTTCAAAAAAGAATTGAAAGTAAAAATCCGGAAAAATTCAAACCGGTTCCATCACTTTATCAAATGCTCGCAAAAGGTTATCAATTAACCAACCAGCCCGAAAAGGAGTTCCAGGCATTGGTTGATGCCGCTGTCGGTTACCTTGATCTCGACAACTTATCGATGGCCGATTCGATTATTCAGAAGGCTAAAAACATTCCACGTCAAGATGTTACATATAGTCAAAAATTAAAGGAGCTTGATTTAATCACAAACATGAGGTTCAATATCCGAAACGGAAGCTATGACTTCAAAAACAAGAATATTGAATCTCTTGAAAAAACCATCACCGAAAGTGATCTATTTAAGATGACAAATTTCAAAAATGACAATTCGTTTCTGAACAGGCAAAAATTTAAAATTCTTACGGATATGGGTTCCGCTAGCTCAGAATTAAATCCAGCCTATAATTACCCATTATTTGAAATTAAAGCTCTGAACTATATCGACAAGGAAAAGGCTCTTGGAAACTATCAGGATATTAACCGGTTGAACCACATCGAGGGAAAGTTCATAAATAATCTTGACAGCGAAAATGCAATTTCAATTAGCCAAAATACAAATGCTGTTGCAAATAATCAGTTAAAATCATGGTCATTAAATTCAGGAGGATATCAAACGCGGATTGATGCAAACCCGGATTTAATTGTTGCCGGAAAAGTATATGAAGACATAACAAAAGGAAGCAGTGTTAAAGTGGTGAATGGTCTGGATCAGATACAAATCCGTCAGGGGGAGGTAATCATTCCTCAAGAATTAAAAGATAAGGAAACCATAGATGAAAGTAAAATTCAGCAGGTTAAGGGAGTGAGAAACGTGCGGATCACCGATAAGATGCCAACAAAATAAAGACATTGCAGCCAATGGGTTAAGCAATGATCTAATGCGCTGTTATATAATTATCTATCATGCTGTTATATTGATTCATCAGTTCATTTACAACAAGCAATTGTGTATTGAACACTTGTTTACCGATTGATCTGACAGGTAAAACTTTTGGCGAAGTTCCGGTTAAAAAAACGGCATCAAACGTACTTATTTCTGAAGCCAAAACAGCCTCTTCGATGATTGGGAAAGCCAATTCACTGAGGCATTGCAATACTTTTTGGCGGGTAATACCAACCAGAACCTGATATGCCGGAGCAGTAAAAAACCGGTTTCCCTTCACAAAAAACACATTCGAACGACTTCCTTCGGTGATCAATCCATCGCGATCGACAAACAGTACTTCATAGAGGTTTTGATCTGCAATTAATTGATTTGCCTTTTCACGAACAATGTTCTGGGTAATTTTGGCATTGGGATTTTCGCGTTCGGCAAAAAGGAATTCGGTATTAACACCCAGTTCGTAATCATTCGTATCAGGATAACTATGCGGAATAAACGAAAATGACCAGAGGTTCTCTTTTCCAAATTCGGCAAGAAAAAATTTCACATTGCCATTTTCAATATGGTTTAACCTCCCAAGCTCCATAACATTGTGCCTGAATTCAGAAAAATCCATTGCAAAATGAAAGCCGCTCATTTGAATAGAAGAAACTAACCTTGCATAATGGTCTTCTAAAAAAAGTGCAATACCGTCAATAATACGGATCACTTCATAAACCGATCGGTCTGAATTGAACAACAAAGCATTCAATTCAGAATGTAGAAAAGTTCCTTGACTCGAAATTATATATCTTTTATAATCAATGATTTGTTCATTTTCACTGTTCATTTTTCGTAGTCCTATTTCATTCCTGATTGTCAACTATTTCTGTCAAAAAAAGAAATTCGTCATTTATGTTTTACTTTAGCAAACTAATACAAGAACTGTTTTGTTTAGTATATAAAATCTAAAAATGAAAAACAGAATCGCCATAAAAATTACGCTAATATACTTTATTACCGGTTTTCTGTGGATTCTTTTTTCCGATATTTTTATTGAAAGCATTTCAGGCTCAGCTAAATCACTATCAGACTATCAGACTTACAAAGGTTGGTTTTTTGTTAGCATTACCGCGATTTTATTATTTCTTTTAATCAGGAACGAAATAAACAAAAAAAACAAAATCGCAGCTGATTTAATAATAGCCAAGGAAAAAGCTGAAGAATCAGACCGGTTAAAATCGGCATTTTTAGCAAACATGTCGCACGAAATAAGGACTCCGTTAAACGGGATTATGGGTTTTTGCGAACTGTTGGTTGACGAATCGTATAACGATGATGAAAAACAAAAATTTGCAAAGTTTTTAGATAACAACAGTAAGGATTTGCTCAAGCTCATCAATGATATAATGGATATTTCCAAAATACAGGAAAATCAGTTTGAGTTCACAAAAAGCAGTTTCTTTTTAAATTCAATTCTCGAAAATTTTTACAATGAACTTCAGAAATCGGAACTTAGATTAATGCGAAACCAGGTAGAATTCAAACTGATAAAAGGGAATGAAAAAGGCATTGAATTGTTTACAGATCCTCAAATTCTTACCAATATATTGCAAAACCTAATTAACAACTCCTTTTTCTTTACAAAAGAAGGTTTTGTACGTTTTGGATACCGGGAACATGCTTCAGGAATTGAATTCTTTGTAGAAGATTCAGGAAGCGGAATTGAAGATGGAAACAAAGAAATGATTTTCAGGCCATTCTTCAAAGGCAACAATCCTGTAATTGGAAATAAAGGTTTTGGATTAGGATTGGCAATTAGTAAAGGCATGGTAAATTTGCTCGGCGGCGAACTTAAATTCGAATCTACTCCGAATGTTGGCAGCCGTTTTTATTTTGAATTAGACAATGAACATATTCTGGCCAAAAGCATAAAATAAAGTAAGCGATCGCCAATAATAAATCAAATTCAGATCAAAAACAAAAAGCCGCCACTTTTATTAAGCGACGGCTTTTTGTAAATATTTAAACTGAAACAGTTTTATTTTTTTGTGGTGGCAATTACTCCCCTGAAATATCCGATTGATTCGGCGATTCCCATAAAAGGATCGGTCATGTCTTTTTCGTGTTCGAGGCTGCAAACTCCGGTATAGCCAACCTTTCTCAACATTTTCACAAATGCAGGAAAGTCGATAACTCCGCGACCTATTTCCAGCGAATAACCAAGTTTTGATGTTCCGGTAACAACCTTAATATGAATATCGAAAACGCGTGATTTATATTTCTTCAGGTCTTTCACCGGATCTTTGCCATTTCTGGTATCGTGACCAATGTCAAGACACATACCGATGCGCGAATCAAGATCTTTCACATTGTTCCAAACATCTTCGGCATCAGGGTAAAGTTTAATGTCAGGACCATGAAGGTGAATGGCATAATTGTAGCCGTATTCTTTTACCTTTTTATCTACATAAGGCAGAAGTTCATAGTTTGGCACACCAACAATGAGCTTTACACCAACCCGTTTGGCATATTCAAAAGCATTGTCGATCTCGGCCTCTGTTTTCATATAGATTGGCCCCACAGCATAACCAGTCACGCCTTTTTCTTTCAATTTGGCTTTAAAAGCAGCAATTTCAGCTTCGGTACTTTTAAATGGCAAATGGATATCTTTGATACAGAGATAATGGACATCA
>JAUYTA010000404.1 GCA_030695265.1 Bacteroidota bacterium | reverse complement strand
AAAAAAACCAAACATGTTTTTATTAATTTTACCCGTTTGGAGCGAACTGGACATATTGGCACAGGTATACTGGGCCATCACAATTCCTGCAACGCTCATCTTTGTTTTCCTTTTAATAATGACTGCAATTGGTTCTGATGCAGATACCGATGTCCAGTCAGATTTTCACGATTCCTTTGCCGATGGCGATGGCATTCCATTCCAGCTACTTTCACTGAAGAATATCGTAGGTTTTTTCGCCATGTTTGGTTGGTCGGGGCTTGGACTACTGAATGCCGGAATTGGTTCAGGACTGGCCATTTTGCTGTCAATCCTTTGCGGACTCATCATGATGGTTGCAATGGCCTCACTCTTCTACTTTATGTCGAAGCTGGCCGAAACCGGTAATATGAAGATGAAAAATGCGATTGGGCGTACCGGTGAAGTTTACCTCACAATTCCCGGAAATCGCAATGGTTTGGGCAAAATACAAATTACGGTACAGGGAAACCTCCAAACACTTGATGCCATTACTGACGATCCTGCCAATATTGTAACATCTTCACTGGTTGAGGTATTGGATGTGATAGACGAACAAATTCTACTGGTAAAACGGAATTCTAAATAACTAAAATCAATTTACTATGGGTGATTATTTTGTAATTATGGTCAGCATTGCTGTCCTGTTTTTGTTTATTATTATTGTAGCCATGCTGAAGCGTTACAAACGCTGTCCTTCCGACCAGATATTGGTTGTTTACGGGAAAGTCGGCAAAGGCATCGAAACTGAATCACGTTCAGCGAAATGTATTCATGGTGGAGCGGCATTTATCTGGCCTGTCATCCAATCATTTCAGTTTCTCGATCTGACACCAATTTCAATCGAAATTAACCTCCGCAGCGCGTTGAGCAAGCAAAACATCCGCGTTGATGTACCTTCCCGTTTTACGGTTGGTATTTCTACTGAAGCGAATGTAATGACCAATGCCGCGGAACGTTTACTGGGTCTGTCACAGGAGGCGATCAGCAACCTGGCGAAGGACATTATCTTTGGTCAGTTGCGCCTTGTGGTTGCTACCATGGACATTGAAGAAATCAACAGCAACCGCGATAAATTCCTTGCTGCCGTTTCATCAAATGTTGAGGCCGAACTTAAAAAAATCGGATTGAAACTGATCAACGTAAACGTGACCGACATCAACGATGAGTCTGGATACATTCAAGCGTTGGGTAAAGAAGCAGCTGCAAAAGCCATCAATGATGCGAAAAAAAGTGTCGCTGAAAAGAACCGCGATGGAGAAGTTGGTCAGGCCGAAGCACATCAGGCACAACGCGTGCAGGTTGCAGCGGCTGACGCCACTGCGGTTGAAGGTGAAAACATCGCTAAAATTACCATTGCCAATTCGGATGCCGATCGTCGCGAGAAAGAAGCTGAAGCCAAACGGAAAGCGGTTGCCGCCGAAAAAGTAATGGAGGCCAAAGCACTTGAAGAAGCTTATGCGGCTGAAAAACAGGCCGAAGATGCCCGTGCCATGCGCGACAAGGCAACGCAAACCGCCAACGTTGTCGTTTCTGCTGAAATCGACAAACAAAAAGTCGAAATTGATGCTGAAGCCATAGCAGAACAAACACGCCGAATGGCAAAAGGTGAAGCCGATGCAATCTTTATGAAAATGGATGCGCAGGCAAGAGGTATTTACGAAATTTTAAGCAAGCAGGCAGAAGGTTTCGAACATTTGGTGAAAGCAGCAGGCGACAATGCGAAAGATGCCGTGATGCTGATGATTGCCGACAAACTTCCTGAGCTGGTTAAAACGCAGGTAGATGCAATCAAAAATATTAAAATCGACAAAGTGACTGTTTGGGAAACCGGAAACGGGAAAGACGGAAAAACTTCAACCGCCAATTTCATGCAGGGAATGTTGGGTTCCATCCCACCGCTCGACGATGTGTTTAAATCGGCAGGACTGGAATTACCTGATATTCTGAAAGGAAGTCAAAAAGGCAATCATCCATTGGATGATATAAAATCATAAAAAAGTTGCAGAGTCCGTAAAATTTAAGAGCCGTTTCCTGAAAAGGGAGCGGCTTTTTTACATTACAAACTCCCAGAAATTATCTTTTGTAATGCATTTGAAATTATCACCATAGTTCTCAACCCATGTTTGCGGAGCTTTGTTCCGAATTTTTGAGTATTTGATTTCGTAGGCGAATAGTTTCCCGTTTTTTTCTTCCACATAATCAATTTCAGCGCCAGTATAAGTTCTCCAGAAATACGAATTTGCAGTTATTTGATTGTTAATTAGATATTTTAATCGTTCAGTAACAATTAAATTTTCCCACATTTCACCCAAATCGGTTCTTGAATTAATTGGAGCGAAATTTTGAATGATACAATTTCGCACACCCAAATCCCAAAAATAGATTTTGTCACGCTTGGCTATTTCTTTGCGCAGGTTCCGGCTAAAACCACTTAGCCGAAATACGATAAACGATTTTTCGAGGAGATCAATGTAATTACTGACTGTTTCCTGACTCATTCCAAGGCTTTGCCCGATTTCGTTCAGCGAAACTTCCTGACCGATCTGAAATGCTAAAAGTTTGAGTAGGTTGGATATCTTCGATGAATTACGAATGTTGGATAGTTCCAATATATCTTTATAGAGATAAGAGGAGCTCAATTCCATGAGGTATTTTTCTTTTTCCACGGAATTGGCGTAATGGGTAATTTCCGGGTAAAGTCCATAGAGCATGAATTCTTCCAATCGTTGCTGAATATCAAAAACAGACATGTTTTGCTTCATTTCCTGTAACGAAAACGGCATCATTTTCAATGTTGAAGTTCTACCAGTTAGCGGTTCCTTTACCTGGTTGGCAAGTTCGAATGAGGAAGATCCGGTGACCAGCATTTTCAAGTCTGGCATGTTTTCGTAAATGATTTTCAAATTGATACCAATATCCGGAATTCGCTGAGCTTCGTCAATAAACAGGACATCA
>JAUYTA010000400.1 GCA_030695265.1 Bacteroidota bacterium | reverse complement strand
ATTAATGAAAATGCCGGTTGTCGAAGAAGGGAAATACATCAAACATGTTTGTTTCACCAACGACCTCAAAATCGTCATGGATGGAAAGAACCGGCAGGCACTGATTTCATTCGAAGGTGACTGATTTAATCAGTTTTTCAGGAACAAAAACATTATCAGGGCCATGCAACATTTTTTCTATTGCATCGCCAAACTTCACTTCTCCTGAAAGTTTGACCAGGGCAACATTCAGTTCAGCCCATTTGCTAATCGCTTCATGAAAAATTTTGTTAGTCGTTGAATTAGCCTGCCCAATTCCGGCTATTTCAGCATTGAATTCATTCCACCTATTTGAGAGTACTGTCCAAATGCTGTCGGAACCCGATTTGCGGATATTTTCAGTCATTGAAAGCATTTCTTCAATTTGATATAGTGTATTATATTGTTCCTTCGTATAAATTTGCCGGATAGAATCTTCTGCCAAAGAATCCGAAACAATGGTTGTTTGAGCTTCATTATATATTTTTTAATCTGAAACATTTTAGTTGTTATCAGGTTCAATGTTTAAAATAATATTATTTCATGCCCATTAAAAAAGCGTTGTCCATTCGGGTTAAGTCATTGTGGACAGACATCAAAGAATCAATCGCCGGAAGCGACCGCGATTTCACCAGCGACAGTATTGGAAAAGCGCTGCTCATTCTTTCCATTCCGATGGTTTTGGAAATGATCATGGAATCGATATTTGCCGTTGTCGATATATTCTTCGTATCCAAACTTGGGGCTAACGCGGTTGCCACTGTTGGCATTACCGAATCGAGCATGACCATTGTTTATGCAATCGGTATGGGCTTGAGCACGGCAACGACCGCACTGGTTGCCCGCCGGATTGGCGAGAAAAAATCAGAAAAAGCCGGAATGGCTGCTTTTCAGGCAATTGTTGCCGGGTTTTCAGTTTCGCTGCTCATCACGGTTCCGGGTATCATTTACGCAAAAGAATTTTTGTTGCTGATGGGCGCTTCCGAAGAAATGGCCGAAGCCGGATATTTGTATCCTGCCATCATGTTCGGCGGAAACTCGGTCATCATGTTGTTGTTCATCATCAATGCAGTTTTCCGCAGTTCGGGCGACGCAGCTGTGTCGATGCGTGTTTTGCTGATGGCCAACCTATTCAACATCATCCTCGATCCGCTGCTTATTTTTGGTATCGGGCCTTTTCCTG
>JAUYTA010000399.1 GCA_030695265.1 Bacteroidota bacterium | reverse complement strand
GAATGAAACCGATACCCGGGGATTGTTGGTTGGATTGTCGTAAATATTCCACAGCTTTTCGTTGTCGCCGCTAATTCCCAAAGACAAATTCACATCGCCCCTGAATTCGTTCAGCGATCTGGTGCGGATCAGTGCAAACTGTGAAGTTTCGATGTCGATTTCACGCTGGCGGAGTTCCATTCTGGAGTTCAATCCATATTCAATGGCTTTTTTCAGATCCACAATTACCGGGTTCATTGCCACATCGGTCATTACGGTTATTTCTTCCATGATGTCCATGCCGATGTATTGCTTAAACTGGTCTTTAAAATTATCGAGGTTAACCTGTGCATTCTGAACGGCTGATTTGGAAGTGGCAAAGTTGAGTTCTGCCTGATAAAGTTCTTCTTTGGCAGAAATTCCGGCAGTTACCTTGTTTTGGGTAATCTCGTAGCTTTTTTGTGTATTGATGAATTCATCCTGCGAAATACTCAGGCTCATTTGTGCCTCATAAACATTGTAAAAGAATTGGGTGACCTGCTTTTCGTTGTTCAGCTTTTGCATGGCATAATTCAACTGGGCATTTTCGAGGTCCAGCTCCAGTTCTTTCAGCTGAAGTTTAGTCCGGTTATAAGTGAACAACGGTTGTGCAATGCTCAATGAAAGATAATTGGTAAATGCCTTGTTTTCTTCAACTCCATTGAATCTCTCAACATAGTTGTTTTGCCAGCCAAAACGATTTACCAGGCTAATGGTTGCATCGGTTGGAAGAAATGGCTGCGCAACCGTTAGGGTTCCGAACGATTGCGTGGTTTTACTGGTGTACCATTGCGAGTTGAACATGTCAAACTGCCGGCGCTGATCGTAACTCAGAGGAGTTACGCCTAAGGAAAAATTCGATTTAAGCGCTGCATTTTGTGCTTTCAAGGATTGTTCGGAACGTTCCAGATTCAGCAAGGAACGTCGAATGTCGGGACTGTTTGCTGCAGCAATGTTTAGTGCGCTTTCGAGCGTCAGTATTTGCTGTGCATTTGCCGGAAGCAAAAGCTGACAAAAAATGATCAGCATGAATCCTCTTTGGATAAGTTTTTTTAATGGCATATTCTAAAAAATTTAAAATTCCTGATGTTAAAATATCGAATATCGAACAAGAAATAAGAAATCAGGAACGATGACTTTGATGTTTCTTATTTCTTATTCTGTGTTTCTTATTTATCTTTTCCCTTTATTGTGTCTTCGCCTTTTCCTGTGCCTTCTCCTATTGCTTCACCAATTTTATAGCATCGGCCACCACTACCTGTGCTGCGGTTTTATTGCCCAATTCTACTTTAACGGTATCGCCCGAAAAATAGAATGTACCTAAACTGTTCCAACCGTTATCCACTGTTTTAAGGTCAATCATTACTTCTTCCCTGCTTTCACCGAAAATGATATAAGTATATTCCCCACCGGCGTCCTGCCCGCCACGACGGCCTCTTTGACTTGGTTTTGTAAGGTAGCTGAACACTTCATAAGTTCCGTTACCGTTTATCGGAATGCTCCACACTGCTTTTTTACTGCCATCGCCCGATTTCACGTAATGTGCCGAACGGATAAACTTTCCGAAGAAACTGCTGTTGGTAGTTGCCCGCCAGGCTCGTGGTGCGCGCCATGTATTGAACCCGACAAAGCGTTCCTTGGTCTGCTCTTCCTTTATGAGTAATTTTTGCAGAAGACTTTTATCGTCGGAAACAGTAAAACGGAATGTTGGATCTTCATCATCACTTATAAACTCGCCAACTTCGGCCAGGCGAACGGGAATATCGACCAACTTTTCGCCTTCATACGGAATCGCCTTGGTGTCCTGTTCGATGTTTTCGAGCGGGAGCATGAGTTCAGCAGGAATATTGCGTGAAGTGAGGGTGTTGATGGTGATATTGCGGGGCACACCTTCGAGCAGATAACTCACTTCTTTGGTTTGCGTTCCTTCAAGGTATATAAGCTTGCTGATGGTTTCCATATTTGCACCGCCTCCGCCAAACCGTCCGCGACCTGGCCCACCGCCTTCGCCAATTCTGAATTGTACCAAAACGATCCCTTCAGTTTGTTCAGTATTGGTTATCTTAAACTTAACCATCGTTTTCAGCCGGTCGCCATCGAGCACATTTACGGCTTTTACGCCCCCAATCAAATATCCGGGTAATTCCTTACTGTTGAACCATTTCTCCATGTATGGCATCAAATCGGTATCGAACTGTTGCTGAATCTGTGCGTTAAAATCTTCGATGGTGGTCGAACTAAAGCGGATACTTTTCAGGAAATTAAACATGAAATCGTCGAATGCTTCGTCACCAGCCTTGCGCTTGATGATAGAGAACAGTGCCTGCCCTTTTAGCTGGATTACATTGTCGATGATCTTAACTCTTTCAGGATCGTCCAAAAGTTCGGCAAACGAATAATCGAGCAATGCCAGGTTAGCCTGTTCGTTCTCGGTCATTCCCTGCATATTGCGCATCCATCCCTGTGCTCCCGATTCTGAAGATTGTCGCAGGTACGATTCAAAAATCCGGTCGGTAATAGGCCATTGATCAGATTGTACAAAATAAGCATGGTTATAAAATAATGGGAAAGCATACAACGGATTGGCCTTTTCATCTACCTGCACTTCTCCCTGACTTCGGTTAACATCGGGGCGTGCAGCTGCCTGGGTAAACAACGCCAGAAAATTATTGAAAGCCATTATCTTTTTCTCTTCCGGAGTTGATTGAACATCGCCTCCTCTGCCACCCCAGCGCTCCATTCGTTTCAGACTGCCAGCAAAGTCGGCTTCGGCAACCAGCAATCCCTTTTCAGGAAAAAGAATGGTTTCAGGCTGAACTTGTTCCCTTTCGGCAATTAAAGTGCGCGGATAGGAATAAAACTGCGGGGGAACTTCAACGATCGTAAAGCGTTCGAACGGATAAAACATATCGATTTTGCGCTCGTAATCTTTCAGGGCAGTGGCAATTAAATCAGGAATGGTGTCTTTAACCGGCTCAAAAAAACCGGAAAAATAATCATGGTCTTTGTGATGGTATAAATTGAATTCCAGTCCGTCAATAGTATCAGCTTTCAGGGTATAATTACCGATTATCAGCGATATCTGCGGCAGGTTATTTTTGTTCCTGAAATGAAAAGTGCCGTCTTTTTGCTCTACTTTTCCTTGCGAAATGGCTGTTAGTCCGGGTTTTGTATTTACTGAAATTTCAAATTTGCTAAATTGTTTCTGCATCCATTGTTTGCTTTCTTTTCCGAAACCGGTGCCTGCAATCGGGTACCAGTTGCTTTCGCGGGTCAGCAAAACAAAATCGGGCGAAACGATGGCCGAACGTTTATCGATCTGGAACATATTTGCCCTGAAAGGTTCCTGAAGTGTTTTATCGTCAACATCCAGAAAACTGCCCGCTTCGTTCAGGGTTCCGCTGTATATAAATTCAAGTTCTGCAGATTCTCCGGATTCCAGTTTATATCCTGAAAAATCAATCAGATGAAGTGTGCGTTTCGCCTCAATTTCCTGTCCGTTAAAGCTGACTTTGCTTATTTTCAGTCCC
>JAUYTA010000380.1 GCA_030695265.1 Bacteroidota bacterium | reverse complement strand
CTGCTGATTATACAACGAATACTGAATGAATTTGGATTGATCAAATGGATTTTGAAACCGTTTATTCCCTTGTTGCGTCTTATGGGTTTGCCTGCCAATACTGGTTTTCTATGGATGGTAGCCTATACGCTTGGGCTTTCGTATGGTGGAGCTATCATGATAAGTGAGTCGGAAGAAGGCAAACTAAGCAAAGAAGATGCTGATTTGCTGAATCACCACATTGCAGTTTCTCACTCACAACTTGAAGATCCGCTTTTATTTGTGGCGATAGGCTATCCAATGTTCATCCTCATTTGGCCACGAGTATTGCTTGCAATTATTTTTGTTTGGATAAGGCGATTGGAAATTTGGATACGAAAAGAAAGTCATTGACAAAAGAACTATTTTAATATAGAATGCCACGATAAAACGATAAACGCATTTCCAGAAATTGTATTGAATAGCTTTTTTTGCATTTAAAATAAAACCACAGATTACTCAGATTAACACAGAATTATAAGTCTGTGTTAATCTGAGTAATCTGCGGTGAAATAGTAATTCGAATAGGAATTTGTTCGAATGCTTTAAAACTTCGGAAATTAATTATTGTCACTGCATCCTTTTGGTGCGTTCTTCTGCTTGTTGTTTGCGGAATGCATCCAGTTTCACGCCTTGTTCAGGAGTTAAAACTTCCTTTAATTTTTTGTCAGTTTCGGCGGTCATTTTGATCCTTTCTTCGCGCATTTTATCACGATCCATTTCACCACCACCTTCACGCATTTTAGCCCATGCTTCCGACTGTTTTTTCTGTGCTTCGGTAACAATGGGTGTAATTTTGGCAACATCGTCTCTTGATAAAAAATCCCCTCCGTAAACCACTTCCGAAGGGGATAACACACAAACAAATCACTAAACCAACCTTATTTTATTTCAAGTAATTTTCCTTTGACATTTACCCTTCCGGTAACGGTTTCAGTAGTTTCGGCATTGGTCGCACCTGTAAATCCGGGTTGTTCGCCACCCAAAGCAATTGTAAACCAGCCGGGCTCAACTACTTGTTTGTCTTTGTTGTTTATCATTGAAAGTTGACGTGGTTCAAGGGTAAACTCTACGGTTTTCGATTCGCCCCTCTTCAGTGATACACGTTTAAAACCTTCCAGTTGACGTATTGGGCGTGGGCTCGATGCTTTTTCGTCGGTGAGGTACAATTGCACCACTTCTTCGCCATCGCGGTTGCCTGTATTGGTAACTTTAACCGATACATTTATTTTATCACCCACTTTTGCTTCTGCAGGAATATTTAAATCTGAATACTTAAAATTGGTGTAACTTAATCCGAAACCGAAAGGATAAAGCGGTTCCTGTCGGAAATAGCGGTATGTGCGGCCTTCCATGTCGTAATTTTCGAAGGCTGGCAATTGCTCAACCGATTTGTAATAAGTTACAGGCAAACGACCTGCAGGATTGTAATCACCAAAAATTACATCTGCAACAGCGTTTCCGCCCTGTTGACCGGGATATCCGGCAGTCAGGATGGCGTCCATGTTTTCGGCAGCATAATTGATTGAAAGCGCACTCCCGTTAATCAGCACCAAAACGATTGGTTTCCCGGTTGCTTTCAATGCTTCCATCAGGTCGCTCTGTGTTTTTGGCAGATTCATATG
>JAUYTA010000378.1 GCA_030695265.1 Bacteroidota bacterium | reverse complement strand
TTGTCCGTTAACTCCTGAAAATTTCGAATTTGTCAATGCACAATTGCTTCGGAAAATGAAACAATCTGCCATTTTAATAAATACGGGCAGGGGAGGGTTGGTAAATGAAACTGATCTGGCCATTGCCCTGAATTCAGGAGTGATTGCCTTCGCTTGCCTTGATGTACTTTCTACTGAACCTCCCAAAACAGATAATCCACTGCTTTCTGCCCGAAACTGTTTCATCACCCCTCACATTGCATGGGCCACAATTGAAGCGCGTCAGCGATTGATGAATATTACCATTGAAAACCTGAATGGTTTTATTTCGGGAAACCTGCAAAATGTTGTGAAATAAAATAAATGAGGAAACTTCCGTGTTTTTTATTCGTTATAAATACTGAAAGACAAATCGTTAAATTTAAAATTCAGCAATTATGAATAAGATAGGAATGTTTGTCATGATAACTTTCTTTCTGGTTTTTAGCGGATTTCAGCCTAACGACCGGAAAGCACGCAGGTTGCAAAAGGAAAAAGAAACGTTTGAGCTGATTGAATCAGGACGGTTCCGTTTTACTGCAAGTTCGGCCAAATCATCGCTTGGCAATTTTAATAATCTGGGGGCGACTTATGACCTGGTTTTTGATAGCCTGAAACTAAAAGCCTATTTGCCATATTTTGGTCGTGCCTATTCGGTGCCTTACGGCGGAAGCGACGGGGTGAAATTTGACATTACTGCCGAGAAAATTGAAAAGGTATGGAATGAAAAGAAAAAGTTATATACCATTTCAGCAGAAGTGGCTGACAACAAGGATTCGTATTTAATATACTTAACCACGGGTTTGAGCGGATATGCTGATTTGAGGATCACTTTCCGTAACAGGCAACCAATTAGCTATTATGGAATTATAGGAAAGATTAACGAGAATAAATAAATGAAAAAAGACCAGATAAACTGGTCTTTTTCTTTAAATTCTTAAATGTCAGCCCCTGGGGAAGCATTTATATATATTAAATATTTGTCTTAGGCATAATCCAGATCATCTTCATCAAAATCCATTTTAAGGTTATCAAGATTTTCATCCGAAAAATCGTCATAAATAGATAATCTTCTTTTTGAGCTCTTGTCTTTCTGTAATTTAGGTGCTTTAATCACATCACCATCAGCTTTTAAAGGCATTCCACCTTTCTTTGTAATTTTCAGATTCTTGTTTGTTTTCATTGCAAAAAATCTAAATGTTTGATAATTAAGATTTTAAAAATTTATAAAAAGGGTTAATATTTGATTGTTAAACTATGAAAAAATAAATAGATATTCCAAATTTCTTTGTTAAAAAAATATTTATTTTTTTAGTAGTTACTGATAATGTGTTTATTATGGTTTGTTCTGAAATTTTATATTTTGGAATACGATAAAAAGAATTAAAAGTTTCCTGAATTAGTTATACCCAATAAATTAACCCTACATTCGTTTTATTCAATAAAACTGTAATGAGAACTTTTTTAACGATTATTCTGATGTCATTTTTGGGATATACTTTTGGACAAAGTTATTCCACTGACAATAAAAAAGCGATCAAACTTTTTGAACAGGCCAAAATTGCATACGGAAGTAATTTGACCAGCAAATCACTCTCACTCCTGGACGATGCAATTGAGCTGGATCCTGAATTTCTGGAACTATATCTATTTAAATCAGATATTTATCAGGGATTGGATTCCCTCTATTTACAAATTAAATCGTTGGAGACTGCCATTCATATAAACACTTCTAAATTTCCAAAATCGTATTTTACACTTGGGAATGCCTATTACCGGTCTGGATTTTATCAAAAGGCAGTAGATTCGTATGAAAATTATCTTGAAATTGATGGAGAAAAGGGAAAATTTGCTGGCAAAGCAAAGCAAAATATTGAAAAATGCGCCGGCGCTGTCAAATTATTAAACGTGCCGGTTCCATTTGTATCCGTTAATCTGGGGCCAAATATCAATTCTGAAGATGATGAATATTGGCCAAGTATTACTGTTGATGGTAAAACACTTATTTATACAAGGCTAGTAGGAGCAAATTCGCCAAGTGGAGAAAGCAGAACAAAGGCTCAGGAAGATTTTTACACTTCACAATTAATTCACAATCAGTGGCAGAAAAGTGAACCGCTCACATCTATCAATACAATCTACAATGAAGGAGCTCAATCTGTTTCAACAGATGGCAACTTATTGTTTTTTACGGCATGCACCAGAACCGATGGCATTGGAAGTTGCGATATCTATTTTTCCAGGAATAAAGGTGGCGTATGGTCTGTTCCTCAAAATGCAGGAGAACCTGTCAATACATCATCCTGGGAATCACAACCTTCCATTTCAGCCAATGGCGAATCACTTTATTTTGTGAGTAGCCGGAAAGGTGGAAAAGGTGGGATGGATATATGGAAATGTAATTTATTGGGGTTCTCTGCAGTGGGAATGCCTGTTTGGGGCTATGCATTCAATCTGGGCGATTCTATCAATACACCGGGAAATGAAATGTCCCCATTTATCCATTCCGATGGCAAAACTTTGTATTTTGCATCTGATTACTGGCAGGGATTGGGTGGCTATGATATTTTTTACAGTCGTTTGAAAAATGATTCAGTTTGGACCAAACCACACAACATTGGCTATCCAATCAATTCGCATAAAGATGAGCAGGGATTGGTGGTTGATGCGTCCGGTAAAAATGCCTATTATTCATCAGACAGACCTGGTTCAATGGGAATGGATATTTATTCTTTTCAATTGCACAAAGAGGCCCGTCCAACACCGGTATCGTATATCAAAGGCAAAATTACTGATAGCGAATCCGGTCTGCCTCTTTGCGCAAAGGTGGAACTGGTTGATCTGGGAAATGCAAAATCGGTAATAAATGGTGAGTCGTGCTGGGAAAAAGGCGAGTTTTTGATGTGTTTGCCGCTTGGCAAAGAATATGCTTTCAATGTTTCAGCTGATGGATATTTGTTTTTCTCGGAGAACTTTCAACTGAAGGAAAAAATGGAATTTATTGATCCGTATATTCTTGAAATTAAGCTAAAAAAAATAGAAATTGGTGGTTCTGTAGTTCTGCGGAATGTATTTTTCAACACCGGCTCGTATGAATTATTACCTGAATCGAAGATTGAACTTAAGCGTTTAATTGATTTCCTGATCACCAATAAATCCCTGTATATTGAACTTGAAGGACATACGGATAATATCGGCAGCGAGGAATTGAACCGTATACTTTCAGAATCGAGGGCAAAAGAAGTTTATATGTATCTGGTTGATAAGGGAATCGAAAAATACAGAATGACATTTAAGGGTTATGGGTATTCGCGGCCAATTAGCCCGAATGTAACGATTGAAGGAAGAGCATTGAACCGCAGGACAGAATTTAAAATTACCCGAAAATAGTGATTTTTTGAAATTCAATCCCTTTAAATCTGGAAATCGAGACTGAAAGGCATTGGTCCGTCAAGATTGTAGGGTGTCGCCTGATAGACGTAATAGTTCAGCCAATTCGAAATCAACAGGTTGGAATGGCCTCTCCACCGCATAACAGGTTCATTGTTCGGATCATTATCAGGATAATAATTTGCCGGTATCTGTATTGGAAGGTTTTTCTTCACATCGCGCTTGTACTCGGTGTCGAGCGTAAACCTTGAATACTCAGAATGTCCGGTAATAAAAAATTGTCGGCCATTGTGGGTCATTACCATGTTAACACCCGATTCATCAGACTTTGATACTATTTTCAATTCATCTACTTTTTCAATGTCAGCTTCAAGCACCTCGGTATGACGTGAGTGGGGCACATAATATTCATCATCAAATCCTCTGAAAATCGGTAATTTGTCATTCACATTGCGGTGTTTAAAAACCCCAAATTTCTTTTCAGGAAGCAAATATTTCGGGACGCCGAAAAAATGATGCAATCCAGCCTGCGCTGCCCAGCATATAAACATCGAAGAAGTAACATGTTTTGTTGACCACTCAAATATTTCGGTGAGTTCTTTCCAATAGGTAACCTCCTCAAAAGGAAGCATTTCTACCGGCGCTCCGGTGACAACCATTCCATCGTAATTGTGTGATTTCAACTGATCGAAAGTCTTGTAAAAGGCCTTCATGTGAACTTCCGAAGTGTTTTTTGATTTATGGCCTTTCATCCTCAGAAAATCAATTTCTATCTGGAGTGGCGTATTCGAAAGCAAACGTATCAGATCGGTCTCCGTCGTAACTTTGACCGGCATCAGATTGACAATGATAATTTTTAACGGACGGATATCCTGCTGCGAAGCACGTGATTCGTCCATGATAAAAATATTCTCCTTCTCGAGCAATTCTATTGCCGGTAATTTATCAGGAATGTTAATTGGCATAATATCAATAGTTTAATTTGTAATACCGGAATCTCTGATTGAAGCAAAGATTCCGGTAAAAGTTTTGTAAAATTAACCAATTTGGTTTAGGGCCTGATCAAAATCGGCAATAATATCGTCGATGTGTTCGAGGCCGACAGAAACCCTCAATGAGGAAGGGTAAACTCCTGCTGCGATCTGAGCATCTTCAGGCAATTGCGAATGGGTAGTTGCCGATGGCTGAATGATCAGCGTTTTGGCATCGCCCACATTGGCCAGATGGCTGACAAGCTTCAGGCTGTCAACGACTTTTATTGCACTTTCCTTGTCGCCTTTCACATCAAAAGAAAGGACGCCTCCGGCACCATTTGGTAAATATTTTTTAGCAAGTTCATACGATTGATTGCCTTCAAGTCCCGGATAATTTACACTGGCCACTTTTGGATGTTTTTGGAGCCATTTGGCCAAAGCGAGTGTGTTCTGAATGTGGCGTTCCATGCGTAGCGACAAGGTTTCGAGTCCCTGAAGCAACAGGAATGAATTAAA
>JAUYTA010000374.1 GCA_030695265.1 Bacteroidota bacterium | reverse complement strand
ATTAATTCTACCGACCTTGGATTCCTAACGGAACCATTGAAGATATTTTTAGATTCCATAATTCGAGACCTCTTGTATGACTTTGTATATAAAATCCTATTTTTGAAATCGTCTTTAAAAAGCTCATTCATGAAGCCTACCGATCCCTTTTTCCCGCTCAAACAATCACTCGAAGGTGATGCGTTTACAGATCAGGTGCAGAAAGTAATTTATGCTACCGATGCATCGTCGTACCGCGAAATTCCGCAGGCAGTTACCCGCCCGAAAAATAAGGAAGACATTCGAAAAATCATCTCCTTTGCCCGCCAGTTGGGCACTTCGGTTATTCCGCGTGCCGGAGGGACTTCACTTGCCGGACAAGTGGTTGGCTCCGGAATTGTGGTTGATATTTCGAAGTACCTGAATAAAATTGGTGAATTGAATGTTGCAGAACGCTGGATTGAAGTGGAACCGGGTGTTGTCCTTGCCGAACTGAATCAATTTCTTTCGAAGCATGGTTTGCAATTTGCGCCTGAAACCTCAACGGCCAACCGTTGCTGTATTGGCGGAATGCTGGGAAATAATTCCTGCGGACTTCATTCGCTTATTTATGGCAGCGCCCGCGAACATATTCTGGAAGTGGAAGGCATTCTTTCTGATGGATCGGAAGTAATTTTCAAAGCGCTCACTACCGAAGAATTCGAAGCCAAATGTTCGGGAAACAGCGAACTTTTGGAAACCAAAATATATCGGAATATTCAGGAAACGCTGGCAGATTCGTTTAATCAACGGGAAATCCGCAATGAATTTCCTGACCCGAAAGTGACACGCAGAAACAATGGATATGCGCTGGACATGTTGCTCGAAACCGACCCATTCAACAGCAATGGCAAACCATTCAACTTCTGCAAATTGCTGGCCGGATCGGAAGGGACACTTTTGTTTACAACCAAGATAAAGCTGAACCTGGTTTCGCTACCGCCCAAATTTCAGGGATTGGTTTGCGCTCATTTCAATACGCTTGAAGATGCATTCTATGGAAATATCGTGGCGCTTCGCCACCATCCGGATGCCATTGAACTGACCGACGACATTATACTGAACTGCACCCTCGAAAACATTGAGCAACGTAAAAATCGCTTTTTCATCGAAGGAAATCCGAAAGCGATTCTGACCATCGAATTCTCTTCTGATTCAGAACAAGAAATTCAGGAAAAAGCCCGGAAATTGGAAGCCGATCTGCGAGAAGAAGGTTATGGTTATCATTTTCCGCTGTTCACCGACAAGGAAAGTATCCGAAAAATATGGGAACTCCGAAAGGCCGGGCTGGGATTGCTTTCCAACATTCCGGGCGATAAACGCAATGTGACGGTGATTGAAGATACAGCAGTTGCACCTGGTGTTTTGCCTGAATACATCCGCGAATTTGATTTGATCATTGCTCGCTACGGACTGACCTGTGTGTATTACGGCCACATTGCCACCGGCGAACTGCACCTTCGTCCACTCCTGAATTTAAAAGATCCGGATGATGTCAAAGTCTATCATTCGCTGGCAAAAGAAGTTGCCCAACTGGTGAAAAAGTTCCGTGGATCGCTGAGCGGTGAACATGGCGATGGCCGGTTGCGTGGCGAATTTATCCCGCTGATGCTTGGGCAGCACAATTACGAACTGATCCGAAAACTGAAATACACCTGGGACCCGCAAAACATATTGAATCCGGGGAAAATTGTGGATACACCGCCTATCACCAAAGATTTGAGAATTTTGATGGGACAGACGTATTTTAAGGCCAGCACTTTGTTCGATTACACTCCACACGGTGATTTGCTGCGCTCGGTTGAAATGTGCAACGGATCGGGCGACTGCCGCAAAAGCAATCTGATTGGCGGAACAATGTGCCCTTCGTACATGGCCACCCGCGACGAAGATAAAACTACCCGCGCCCGTGCAAATATTTTGCGCGAATACCTTACCCGACCACAAAAAGCAAATGTATTTGATTCGGAAGAAGTGCTTCAGGTGCTTGACCTTTGCCTGTCGTGCAAAGCCTGCAAATCGGAATGCCCTTCCAATATCGACATGGCCAAATTCAAAGCTGAATTTTTGCAGCAATATTACGACCAGCATGGATTTCCGATGCGGTCGCTGCTGATTGCCTATCTGCCGCGAATCAACAAACCGGGGATGGCTTTCCGTTCAATTACCAACCTGATTACTTCAACAAAACTGTTTAAAAAAGCGATTGGTTTTGCTCCGGAAAGGAAAATACCGGAACTATCGAAACTAAGTTTGAGAAAATGGTACCGCAAACCAATATTTTTGGGTAATGATAAAATTGGGAAAGTGTATCTGTTTGCCGACGAATTTACCAATTTCAACGAAAGTCATATCGGGATAAAAGCTATTTTATTACTGAATAAACTGGGCTACGAAGTGGTCATTCCTAAACATCTGGAAAGTGGAAGAACATTCCTTTCGAAAGGATTGCTGCGCAAAGCCAAACAGATTGCCAATTTCAATGTCAGTCAGCTCTCCGGAATGATTTCGGAAGAAACGCCGATGATCGGAATTGAACCGTCAACTATCCTGACTTTTCGGGATGAATATCCTGAATTGGTTGATGCGCCGCTTCAGGAAAAAGCAAGAAAATTAACCAAAGATGCGCTGATGCTGGAAGAATTTCTGGTTCGGGAAATGGAGAAAGGAAACAT
>JAUYTA010000366.1 GCA_030695265.1 Bacteroidota bacterium | reverse complement strand
AATATGCAGGTTTTAATGACCGAAAGGAATTGCCAGTTAATTGTTGCCTTCGTGTGTCGATAAATGATAATGCGCTTGGCAGTTTAATTGCTTACTTCTTAATTTGTTTCGCCAGCGAATTATCAAGCAACATCAACTGTTGCGCGGCCAATTTGGCAACCAGACTTGCACCTTCAACCGACAGGTGGGTGTCGTCCTTCCGTCCCTCCGGAAATTTGTCGGTTGGCGAAGTCCAAAGATAAATTTGTTTTGAAACTTCATCGCCCAAAGCATTAACAGTAGCGGCAGTCAGCAACTGCAAATCAACCAAAGGAACATTCATTTCAGCAGCTATCAACCTCACAACTGCCGGATAATTTCCATGTGTATCGGTCAAAAATCCATTTTCAAATTTCCGGCGAACGATGGAAGTAAACAGAATGGGAGTTGCGCCTTTTGCCCGTGTTTCGCGAACGAACCGTTCAAGATTTATGCGGTAGCTGGTGAATGGTTCTGTATATCGGGTCGAATCCTGATTTTTCTGGTCGTTGTGTCCAAACTGAATGAACACGTAATCGCCGGTATGTAATGAATCAAGTACAGCTTTCCATCTTCCTTCAGAAATAAAACTTTTGGTGCTTCGGCCGTTCACTGCCCGGTTTTTAATTTCCACCGTTTTATCCACAAATTCAGGAAACACCTGGCACCAGCCGGTTTCAGGAGCAACCTCCGCTTTTTTATTTGCCATAGTCGAATCGCCGATGGTAAAAACGGTGATTCGATTTTCTGATACTTCTTGTGCAACGCCAATTCCGGTCATGCCAATCAAAAAAACGATGTAGCAAATAATTGATTTGTATGTGCTGTAATTCATTTTTATTTACATAAGTTATTTGATTAGTTTTTCAACAAGTACGCATACACTTGTTCCTAATTCATCTATTAACAACTCGTTATCATACGATAATTCTTTAGCTCTTCTAATTGCATCTTTTATGCCTGGTTCAAATCTTTCAAAGCGCAAATTATTTTTATTGTACCCTCCAAGTAATGATGACAATTCTTTTTCAATGAATCTTTTTTTACTTTTAACATTGACTTTTGAGTTTGCTAAAAGCAGATCATGATCATAAGTATCAGGGGATGTGATGTGGAGTAACAGCCAAAATTCAAAAGTTGGATTAGATAATGCCAGGTTATAGCCTTCAGTTTTGCACTTGTCAATAATTGAAGCTAATTGTTCCCTGAATACATTTTGTCTATCTCTGTCAACAACCATCCATAACTCATTAGGTTCAATTCCGTATGCTTCCCATTGTTCTTTCCTTTCGTTAAGTAGCTCAATCACATAATTGGGGTGGCTTTTGGTATCAGATTCATCAAGCTTTTCCAAACGCTCAATTATGATTAAGCCGGAACTTACCATATCATAAATTCCATCAAAATATTGTTCTTCGGTTTTTCCTTCGCCTGCAATTGAGATAACATAGATTGATTTTGAAGGTATGCTTTCAGATTCAACCGGCCTTTCGCCAAAGGTGTTTCTTACTCTTA
>JAUYTA010000702.1 GCA_030695265.1 Bacteroidota bacterium | reverse complement strand
CGATACAGTCATCGGCTTTACCGGAAGCTCAATATGGCACATGCTGTACGCGTTTCCTCCTGTAAATCAGGACATGCTGAACAAAGGCTACGAAGATTTTGCCAAACGCTGGATTCCGATTCTGGACGAATACCAGAAAATGGGTGTCAAATTCGCGCTGGAAGTACATCCTTCGGAAATCGCTTTCGACATTGCAACCGCTCGTCGAGCGCTTAAAGCAGTCAATAATCATCCTGCATTCGGATTCAATTTCGACCCCAGTCACCTCGGATACCAGGGTGTTGATTACGTGAAATTTATCTACGAATTCTCCGACCGTATTTTTCATGTTCACATGAAAGATGCTTATTGGAGCGAACACCCGATGGATATTGGAGTTTTCGGCGGACACACTGATTTCGGCGATAACCGTCGCTACTGGAACTTCCGGAGTTTAGGCCGCGGAAAAGTGGATTTCGAAAACATTATCCGTGCTTTGAATGACATCAAATACACCGGCCCACTTTCCGTAGAATGGGAAGACAGCGGCATGAACCGTGAAGCTGGCGCTGTGGAAGCCTGTGATTTTGTTCGTTACAGCGACTTCGATCCTTCGGATGTGGCTTTCGACGATGCCATGCAGAAATAGTTTCAAGTTCAAAGTTTCAGGTTCCAGGTTTTAAGTTTTAAGTTAGGTTTTTAACTTGGATTCTGGTTCTATCATCTAATATCTAAAATCTGGAATCTAAAAATCAAATAATGACCAACCGACGTAATTTTCTTAAAAGTACAACCACAGCAGCCGTGGGTTTAAGCCTTGCTGCTACAATGCCAATTCCAATAAGTTCGTGTGTAGGCGCCAACGATAAACTTCGTTGCGGCGTAATTGGCATCAACGGAATGGGATTTGCCGATCTGGCAGCTTTCCTCCGCCAAAAAAATACCGAATGTGTTGCTATCTGCGATGTGGACAGCAATGTTATGAATAAACGTGCTGCAGAAACAGAAAAAGCACAAGGCTTTAAACCCAAATTATACAGCGATTACCGCAAACTTCTGGAAGATAAAGATGTTGATGTGGTGATTATCGGTACACCCGACCACTGGCATTGTTTACCGATGGTGGAAGCCTGTCAGGCCGGGAAAGATGTGTATTGCGAAAAACCACTGGGCAATTCGATCGAAGAAATTAACATCATGGAACGTGCCGCCAACAAATACAAAACGGTGGTTCAGGTTGGAATGTGGCAACGAAGCGATCCGCACTGGATGGCCGCGGTTGATTTTGTAAAATCCGGAAAGCTCGGAAAAATCCGCACCGTTCGTACCTGGGCTTATCAGGGCTGGATGGAACCGGTGCCTGTAAAGCCAGATGGAGAAGCACCTGCTGGAGTTGATTATGACTTCTGGCTCGGGCCGGCAAAAAAACGTCCGTTTAATCCGAATCGTTTTCATTTTAATTTCAGGTGGTATTACGATTATGCAGGTGGTTTAATGACCGACTGGGGTGTTCACATCATCGATTATGGTTTGTTCGGAATGGGAGATCCTTCGCCAAAATCAGTCATGTCGATGGGTGGCAAGTATGCTTATCCGGATGATGCCGCCGAAACTCCTGATACCTTGCAGGCTTTGTTCGAGTTCGACGGACACACCATGCTTTGGGACCACGGAACCGGCATCGATGGCGGTTACTACGGACGAAACCACGGCGTTGGATACGTAGGGAACAATGGTACTTTGGTGGTCGATCGCGATGGTTGGGAAGTTATTCCTGAACGGAAAAACAAAAAAGACCTGATGGAACGTGTCGAATTACAGAAAGGAACAGGCAAGGGTATCGATTACCACATGGCCAATTTCATTGAAGGTGTGAAAGACCGCAACCGCAACCTCAACGCTAGTATTGAAATTGCCGCCAACACTGCGCGTGTAGCTCATTTGGGAAACATTGCCCTTCGTACAGGCCGCCGTTTGTACTGGGATGCTGAAAAAAGTCTGTTCGTTAACGATGAGGAAGCCAACAAATTTTTGGTTCCTGAATATAGGTTACCATGGGTGTTGCCTAAGATTTAAATCAACATTCTCTAAATATGAAAACCCGGTTAATAGCCGGGTTTTTTGTTGATATATTGAAAAAAAATAGCCGTCCCATTTTTTATCTTGAGACGGCTACTTGCCATTTGAAGGCAAAGTTCGTTAAGCGTTTAGAATAACTTGGGCGGCAGAAATCTGTGATTGACTTTCTTTCATCCGATAATCCCTTCGTACCTCTTCCATGTATTTATTCATGGAAGCAATCTTGGCCATATCATCTACAGAATTCATTGGTGTTACCTTGCCTTCTTCCTGAAGACGAGCAATAATTTCGCGACTTTTACTGATGTTCTTGTACATGGCTTTATTTCAAGTTGTTGGTAAATATACTAAAAGTTGGCAAAGGTAAAACTTTTTTCGAAAAAATTGTTTTACCCGGATCGATTGAAAATAAAACGTTTAAATAATTTGCAAATATTAATGGTTTAAGCTCTGAAGTATCAGCTTCGGTTGCATCAAGAACAATCAATCCATTAGCTTCCCTATTTTTAATTAGCTGTTTATTTGAAATTTCTCCAATCCACACAAACTTTGGAAGTGGTGTTTCCAGTAGTAACTGCTTATTTGTAGTGTCAAAAGTTTTATTAATATTAATTGCATTCTTAAATGATCTGCCCGAGGTTAAAAAGAATCGCAAATAAATTTCTTTGCCATTTGAGTTGGTAAAATTTTCAAATATGAACTTCCTGCAAAATTTCTTTGCTTCATATGCTTCCAAATATATTTTAGGGTAGAGGGGAGCAATAAAGTGTGTAATCTCACATTTTTTCCAATCAGGATCGCAATCTACTATAGAGGAATATCCTCCTGTTGGGTATTTATACAATAATTGTTGGCAAACAGGCATGTTGTCGTCAATAAATACAAATTTCTTTTCGATGTCATCATTGTCATAGTAATCAATATTCTTTGGAGCAATTTTCCCCTTATCCGTTTTCGATTCAGTTAGATTATCTATCATGTCAGGTGTTACTTTATTATGCCCAACACATAAAATAGCATGCCCTATTGAGCCTCCTTGTACGGCAATAATTAATGGGATACCGCTTTCTATATAACAGCTAAAAAGTCGCTTAAATTCTAATTCCCCAAACTTTTCCCTTGAATAAAGTCTGGTACCAAAGCCAAATTCCCGAAGGGCATACGAGATTTGATCAATTCGCAGACCTCTTGATGGGATCTGCCTTTCTGTTGATACCCTACGCAAAACTTCAATAATTTTTGATGGCAAAACAGGTTTATAATCAGGGTATTTATTCCCAAAATATTCCATAATGGCCCAAATGGAAGTCTCAGCACATGTTATTGTTTCTGAATCCTGTGATGAGTGCGGGAATCCTTCAACTTTAAATTTTACTGAATTGGCTGTTGAATGAAATTTGGCGGAACACATTATAAAACTATTGCTCTTCAATGCCATGGGTGAAATTACATTCCTACCGATGATATTCTTTAGAGTTGGACGTAACACGATGAACCCCAGATACCTCTTTTTTAAATCATTACAACTATCCTCGTCTCTGAAATCAGAATCTTTGATTTCACCCTCGAATAAGGAAAGTTTAATAGAGTCCCGGGAGTATTCATTCAATTTTGAAGAGAAATACGTATAATAACTGTTGCGATAAACCATATCAACATAGGGCGCTTCAACTAAAAATGAAATTGAGTCTTTCAACTGATCGATATGTCTGAATAAGCTACCCTCATAAACCTTTACGGCAGTAACGGTGTCAACTCCAAGCATATTTTCTATGTTTTCCACTAGATGTTCTTTACAATCGTCTTTTGTAACTATATAACTTTCAATATAAACTTTTGCATTCATTTTCAGAGAAATTTAGTTTTGTTAGTTTTATTTCCACTGCTCTTTCGAGTAGGTAAAGAACTCATACATAGTCAGGTATTTGGCACTGGCATTGCTGCGAATATAAAATTCTTCCTTGCCTTTTTTATGATTTTAAAGTCAATATTGTTCATGTATTTTTCTCATTGGCTTCGCACACATTATTGCTTCGAACCGTAAAAAGTCTTAGTACTCATTAAGAAAAGGTATAGTCTAGCTGTTGAACAAATAAAGTTTAAAAGTAACCAAATTTTTCAGCATAAGGCATTGAATGCATCTGGAAATGATTCTTTACAATGCGAGTTGCAAAGTGCAAAATTGTTTCTCCATTCCACAAGTTAGAAATGTACTTATTCACTTTGGCTTTTGCCTTCTGCAAGTACTAATCCGTGTTCGGAATTTGTTTTTTCGTTTCTGACAGTTTGAAATAATTCTATTTATTAATTGATTATTAGTACGTTATAAAAATTCAGTAAAGTATATAAATCTCTTCTTGTCACTTCTACAATAAGAATTTGGCATTTTTTGCTTTTCTTTCGGAAAGTTTATAGATATTTGACTCAAATACAACTGACTTTGCGGATTTATCAAAGCAATTTCAGGAATGGTAAAGAATAATTCTAACTACTAAAAACCAAAGCTTGTGGAAAAACTATCCTTAAAAGAAAAAATTGGTTATGCTTTGGGCGATGGAGCTGCAAACATTGCCTGGCGTGGAGTGTCTACATTTTTATTTATCTTTTATACCGATGTTTTTGGAATAAATCCTGCTGCAGTTGGATTACTCTTGTTGATTGCCAGGTTCAGCGATGGGATCAGCGATATTGCAATGGGAATTATCGGCGACAGAACCAAATCGAAATACGGTAAATTTCGTCCGTGGATATTATGGACAGCCATTCCACTGGGGGTAATTTTATCGTTATTATTCACAGGCCCTAACTTAAGCCCGACCGGAAAAATAATATATGCATATACTACCTATATTATATTTACGCTGGTTTACACGGCAAACAATATTCCTTACGGCGCGCTGATGGCCGTTATGACGGGCGACGACAAAGAGCGCACAAGTCTTGGATCGTATCGCATGGTTGGCGCATTTTCCGGTGGTATGCTGGTTCAGGGGGCTTTGTTATTTTTAGTAGCCCACTTCGGAAATATTAATCCCACTATAGCAATCGACAAGCTGGAACCTTCGAAATATGAGGTAACAGTTTCAACTTCATCGGATGTTGAAAATGTGAATATCAAGACCAAAAATGGTATTGCCATGTTCGCATGGGCTGATTCTGCAATGAGCGAAACTGTCAATGTTCCTACACAAGGGAAAAGCTTTTCGATGGAAGCAAAAAAAGCTTATTCTTTTATTGTTTCAGGAGAAGATAACATTGAAGCCAAAGACATAAGCATCATTGACCAGAAAAGAGGTTACAGCAATTCAATTTATTTATTGTCAGTTTTTCTGGCGTTGGCGCTACTTGTCACCTTTTATACCACCAAGGAACGCGTTTACCCACTCAAAGCACAAAAAAGCAATTTAGGAAAGGATCTGAAAGATTTAATCCGCAACAGACCCTGGATTGTGCTGTTGGCTATCGGGTTGCTGTTTCAGGTTTACAACTCCATAAAGCAAGGTATTGTTGTTATTTATTTTTCACATTATTTACATGATCAGCTGTTGGCCGGATCATACATGGTAGCGCTTATGGTGGCATCAATCGGTGGAGCAATGATCACATCGCCATTGGGGAAACGCCTTGGAAAACGTAACTTATTTATTTATGCCTTGATCTTTTCAGGAGCAGTTAATGCTTTAATTGCTTTCTGCGGCCCCGACGATACGATTGGCATTTTCTCAATCGGTATAATTTCTGAATTTGCTGCGGCCATATTCCCGACACTATTTTTTGCCATGCTTGGTGATGCTGCCGATTACTCTGAGTATAAAAACGGACGAAGGGCGACTGGGCTTATCTATTCTGCAGGATCTTTCTCAACCAAGTTTGGAGGAGGTGTTGCCGGTGCAATTATTGGATTTGTGTTGGCAGCATTTCATTACAACGGACAGGATGCTGTCGCCATTCAGGGAGCTGTTCCTGGCATCATCATGCTCATGAGCTGGATCCCGACAATTATTGCAATGATCGCAGCTGGAGTAATGGTCCTCTATCCATTAAATCAAAAGAAGATGGATGAAATCACCATTGAACTGAACAACCGAAGAGCCCAGGAGATTTACAATTAGACCATTTAACCATTTACAATTTAACTATTTACCATTTACGATTTACACAATTAAATTGTAAATCGTAAATAACCAAATCGTAAATAATATTAATCATTAACAATTCGACAATATGAAATTTGGACATTTTGATGATCAGAACAGAGAGTATGTGATCACCAACCCAAAAACTCCCTGGCCTTGGATCAATTACCTTGGCAATGAAGATTTCTTCTCACTCATATCAAACACTGCCGGCGGATATTCTTTTTACAAGGATGCCAAATTCCGGCGTTTGACACGTTATCGCTACAACAATGTTCCGATGGACAGTGGCGGTAAATATTTCTA